>JANNFQ010000536.1:0-20281 GCA_031380045.1 Acidimicrobiaceae bacterium | reverse complement strand
TGGTGCTGATCGCGATGAGCGCCCCGACGCCGGCGAGCGCGACCAGTGATGCAGCCACAGCCAAGTACGGCCGACGCGTGGGTGTCTCAGTGCCATCGGTCACGAGTCGCATGGGCTGGTCGTCGGGCTCCGGAGCGGTGGCGAGGATGTCGCCGAGTGACGAGCGGACGGCGCGATCGAGGTCTGTGGTCATTTGAGTGCCTTTCGTAGATGTGTGCGGGCGCGGACGAGATGCCGATGAACGGTCGCTGGTGCAACCTGGAGCAGCGTTGCGATCTCGCGTTCGCTGAGGTCCTCCCAGTACACGAAGTAGACGACCGTGCGCTGAGCGAGGCTCAGTGAGCTCACGGCGCGGCGGACATCAACGAAGGTGTCAGGGCCAACGGTGGAGGCGGGTCCGACCGCGGAGAGGTCGCGACGCCACCGTCGTTCGCGTGAGCGGTGTAGGTCGTTGGCGTGGTTGGCGACGGCGCGCATCAGATACGCCCGCGGATTGGTCACGGTGTGGCCGTCGACCACCGGGGCCGCTCGAAGGAACGCCTCGACCGTGATGTCGTGAGCGTCCACCGGTCCGACGAGAACGGTGGCGAAGCGCATCAGATCTGCGGCATGAGCCCGCCACAACTGGTCGGCACCTGTTGAGGGATCTCGCTCGATGTCCATCATTCAAGTACAAGACGTCACAGTCGACGGCCGTGCGAGACACCCCGCTCAGAAACTCCCGTTCGGCCATCCGCTCGCCGAAAGCTCCAGTCGACTCAGCCTTGACCGGCCATGCGACCTCGCCCCGAATGCCCGTTCGGGAACGTCGGCGCCAGTCTCTTCTTGGCGGTGTCGGCGGTCTCCTTGCGCTACTCGCGGGAGCGGCGGGTGGGAGCCTGGCTACGGTCGGGGGTGCGGTGGCGTTCGAGGAAGTCGTCGACGGCATGATGTGCGTTCCGTTTGATCTCGCTGTAGTCGCCGATGCTGTCGATGTTGATCTCGTCGTCGAGGTCGATGCCGAAGTCGGCGACGGTGAGGGCTTCCAGGTGTCGCTCGTAGTCGGTGTGTTGATGTCGGATGTACGCGCGGGCCGCTAGTGCCGCTCGTTCGTCGAGGCTGAGTGTCTTGGTCCTGCCAACGCGACCGCTGCCGACGACCGCTGCACGTTCCACGGCATGGCTGGCAATCTCGTGGGCCACCGCTGCGTGGTCGGGTGCGAAGCCGAGCCAGCGCAACACGGCCTGCTCGAACTCTTCCCGGTAGGCGGCTTCGTGCTTGGCGCGCTGTTGGGCGCCGGCCGAGCGTTGCGTCTCGCGTTTGGTGAGGGTTGCTTCTGCGGCTGCGCAGGCTGCATCGATCGCGTCGGTCGGGGCGAGCAGTCCGAGGAGTCGGCGATGTGCACTGCGGCCCTTGGGCTGGAACAGCACCCAGTAGTCGCCGGCTGCCTTGACCCGCCGCGTGAGGAAGGCGTCGCCGGAGGGCAGGAAGTCCCAGCCGTCGGGCTGAGTCAGATCGCCGAGCTCGGGGTGCCAGAGCCCTGTCTTGGTGTCGTACACCTCGAGCTGCAGCCGTGCGGGGTCCTCGTCGTCGACCACGACACCAGTCTGGCGCGCATCCGGCCAGCTCCTGATCACCTCGACACGACGGGCGAACATTGCCCAGACCGCGCGATACACGGGTGATCACAGCGCCGGCGGTCACGCCAGTGAAGGCCGCACGACCTCACGCGCGCATCGTCATTCACCCGGATAACGCTGGCGCCGACGCTCTATCAGGGCAATCTGGGCGGGTGCGAGGTGTTGCGCTCAAAACGCCATGCCAGGTGTCTGCTGACTTGCGACGGCTTCGACGAGCATTGTCGGAGCGCCAGGAAGGCGCATCGAGCCACCACCGTTGACGGCCGACATTTCGCCCTCGATGTCAAGGGTGAGTACGCAAGTCGTGACGTCGATGCGGTCCAAGTCGTCTGATTGCAGAACTTCCCATTGACTTCGTATGCCGACATCGCGACAGTGCCGTCGGTGCCTTCGTACGTCGCGGACCGGCAGGAGTGCCTCAGGCGTGGGCGTTAGCACGTCGCCCGGCAACTGATCCTCATGCACGGTTGCCAGCGTTTCGACGATTGTCAGCAGCGTGGCAACATCGTTGTTGCCGTTCGCCGACACCGACACCAACGTGTCTCCGACATGTCGCTGCGCGATTGCGAATCCGGTCCATGGCATTCCTCATCGGCTGCACGACAAGGCGTGCTACCTTCCCGGAAGGGGGTCAGGACGAATGGAAGAAATTTCGCGAGCTGAGACGATCGGCATGCTCGATTTGGTGCCATTGTTCAGGGGCCTGACCAAGCGGCAGCTCGTCGCGGTGGCGAAAGTTGTGGACCACGACAGCTTCGGCCCCGGCGCAGTACTCGTCAAAGAACTGGACGTCGGTCGACGCTTGATCATCATCCGACAGGGCACAGCCGAAGTGCGACGACAAGGAGTCGTCGCCCGTGATGGCGCGAAGGGAATCGCGCACCACGGCGGTCGTCGTCTCGCCACCGTCGGCCCCGGTGATGTCATCGGCGAGCTGTCACTCATCGACGGGAAGCCGACGTCGGCTTCAGTTGTGGCCGAAACCCAGCTCGATGCCCTCGTCATCTATGGGACCAGGTTCAAGAAGCTGTTGGGATCGATGCCCCAGCTGTACCCGAGGCTCCTCGTCGGAATGGCGGTCCGAGTCCGCGATCTCGATCGTCGCGGCGACGTGATCGGGTAGAACGCCGAGGGGACGACGCGGGCGTCGCTGAGTTTGAAGCGGCGACTGCAGAAATTCGGCAGGCTGTAGAGCTTCACTACCCCGACGGTCGCATCGTGCCCGAGTTTCTGTTACACATCGATGGGGCCGACGCGTGGTATCGCTGGAGCGACGACCCTTTCGAGTAGCGCCGATCTGTAGATATTCCGGTAATCGACGAGGCTTCTGATGCTTCTCGGGGCGGATGGACACGCCGGTCCGGAGGCTGCAAAGTAGGCCCCGCGACGGGGCCCTCGTAGGATATCAGACCAGCTCAGGAGCTGGATTTCGGTGGCGCACTGGCAGGGACTCGAACCCCGAACCTTCTGATCCGTAGGCGGAGCTCCCGTCGTCCAGCAGATGTTGCTCCGTGCTGAGCGATGCTGTTCAGCTGGGGATCTACCGGCATGCTCGGACCTGCCAACACTTGGCAGCACCTCGATGTATCAGACAAACTGATACATCTCTGATACATCGAGGATGGTGCAACCTCGGAACAAGTCTCGTGCGTGGAGATGAGGTGGCCGTATCTCTCGCGCACAATCATGCCCGGCGCGGTGCCCAACCTTCGGGTAGGACGTCACGATGACTGTTGTGCCCTTCCGATGAGTCCGTGGACGTGATCCTCGAGGTGCTCGTCCGGCTTCTCGAGGGGGTAGGCGTCGTAGAAGCGTCTCACCACGTCGGCAGCGTCGGCGAAGTCGGTCAGAGGCCACAACTTCAGCATGTCGAGTTCATCGTCGCCGCCGCGGCTCGCATACAACTTCATCAGAAACACCCAGGACGCCTGAGGTCCGAGCACCACAAGTGTCGGTTGTTCGTAGAGGACCTCGCAGTCGTCGATGGTCAGTCCTTGGGGCTTGAACGGACGAGCGTTGTCGTTCAACCAGTCGGGGCGGAGCCCGTGCCGCTCGGCAACAACCGCCACTGCTGACTTCAAAGGTTCGTCGAGACCGACGATCGAGTCGACATCGCGCGTGCTCGCTCGCAGATTGTGTAGCGCCATGAAGGAACCTCCGACCGTCACCACGATCGCCTGCGCCGTGTAACCGTTCCTGCTCAGTTCCTCGGCTACCTCACCGAGATGACCTTCTATCGAATGCCTATCGAGCGGAAGCCCCGTCACCGGTTCGGCCAGATCGTCTCTGGAGACAACCAGATGTTCCGACGGCGGAACTCGTCTGGCGCTGCGTCCCGGGCGCGGGCAACCATCCTCGGTGTCCCGTTCTGTTCCCACGGCTCGCCGAGCGGCGCGACTGCTGCCGCCCACTTCGGCGGCCGGAGGCCGGCCCAGCCAGCAACCATCTCGGCCGCCGCAGCAGCGAGGTTGGCGACGCGCGGATCCTCAGTGTCAGGTGATGCGGAGATGGCGATCTCGGCATCGGCGGGGTGGATTCGAACCCAGTCGGTCGTCGACTTGAACATCGTCCAGTTCGGTTCACTCTGGCTCGCCGACACGGCAGCGGCGATCGTCGGAATCGTAGGCCGACAGTCGATGGTGAGTGATGATCCAGCAGCGCTGGTCAGGCGATACAGCATCCCAACAGTCGGATCCATTTCGCCGCGTTCGATGCGAGCAACCGTAGAAGTCGGGACTCCTGCGCGGCGCGCTAGTGCGCGCTGAGACAACCCGGCCTCGCCGCGACTTCCCGCGAGGATCCTTCCTGCTTCACTCATAGTGAGAGCATATACGCAACTAGCCTTCGGCAACTCTCGCGGTTGCCGCTGTCGTCACCCGTTCGGTGGGCGCGGCGGTTGCGTTCGCCGCTCGCCTCGCGGCAGTATGCGGATGCTCTCTCGCGTCTCGCGTCTCGCGTCTCGCGTCTCGCGTCTCGCGTCTCGCGTGGCTCGAGGCGAATCGGGCGGACCGCGGCCAGACGCCGCCCATCAGCCGATCGGGTCGTTCTCAGCCATGCCATGCATCAGGTGATGGCAGCGAGATCAGTAGATCTTCTGAGCGCACTGGCAGGGACTCGAACCCCGAACCTTCTGATCCGTAGTCAGATGCTCTATCCATTGAGCTACCAGTGCATGTAGCGGACACGGAGTCTAGCCCCGGAGCCACCGATGCGACATCCCCGATTTCCTTTGCGTCTAGCAGGGCCGATGCGAATGCTTTGAGCACGTCTTGCCTTCACCGTGCAGCGGCGCCCGCCTGACGCAAGCAGGACCGACAACGCGTCGTGTGCCCGCAATCCGGAGCACACCCATCGCGAAGGTCCTGGACCACAGCACCCTGTGAGCTGTTTCGCTGCTGCCTATCGGAGCAGCAGGGCGAAACGGAGAAACTCCGACGCCGACATGCGCGCCAGGTCGATCAGAACGATCTTGACCTGGAAGCCACTGTTCAGGTCGATCTTGTTCATGCGTTTGACTACTTCGGCCTGAACCTTGGCCACGCCCACGGCGAGGCTGTCTGCATCGACGTGGCTGTCTGCATCGACGTAGCCGTCGGAATCGACGAAGCCGGCGCGCTGCAGGCCGGGGCCGGTGACCGTGCCGAGGACGGTGACGAGGACCGTGACGAGGCGGCGGTCGAGGTGCGCGTACCAGCGGGAGGCGGCGAGCACCGTCCCGGCCTCCAGCCTCGCTGTCGCAGCTGCCTTCTCAGCCTTGGTGGCCGAGGACAAGAGGCGCCGGCGGATGTCGTAGCAGGGGTCGAGCACGAGCCGGACGACGTCATCAGGGAACGGAACCCGACCCTTTCGGGCAGCGAGCCACTCCCCGAACTCACGTTGCCGCGGCCCCGTCAACGGCCGAGTCGCTTGTACCGCCGGCGTGTAGAGGGAGCCTTTGAGCACCGACGTCGTCCAGGCCAGGTCGACCGCGAGCTTGAGCCCATCGGGTAGATCGAAGCTGTCGCTGGGGTACGCCGCTTTGCGGGCCGAGTACCCGTGTGGTGCAGGTCGGCCCATTCGTCGTCAGTCACGAGTACGAGCGGTCTCGCCGCCGGCAGGGCCCAGGCCGGCCACGGCAAGCGTCTTGTCACCATCATCCACCATTACGCAAGTTTTTCATGCTACCCTTTCGTAATTGAGCTGTTTGAACAATGAACGAGGGGATGAGGTTGTGGCGGGCACGGTGACCATCGAGTGGGAAGGGCGGCCGCTGGAAGCCTCGAACCCCGATGCACTCGCCCTCTGGGCACCGCAGCTGTCCGAGACTGCGGTGCGCCGCTCCGAACAGGCAGTTGCAGCCGTCGCCCGCCTCGGTGCTGCTGTGCGCTCGAGTCCGTTCGTGCTCACCGCCCAACTGCTCCAGCGCGCCGAAGGTGTCGCGTCATCGGAAATCGAAGCGCTCGCCGCGCCCGGTCAGGCCGTTGCGTTCGCACAGGCCGCAGGCATAGACCCTGGCGGTGATGCCGCGTGGATCGCTGACAACCTCTCCGTCGTGTCCGCCGCAACCGGTGACCGCCGCCGCATCGACACCGGTGTCGTCTTCGACTGGCACCGGCAGTTGATGCGCCACGGCCGGATCGATCCCTCCCACATCGGTGCGTGGCGGGACCGGCTCGGTTGGGTCGGCGGCCACAGCCCACGCGTCGCAGCACATGTCGCCGTCCCCGCCGACCGCATCGACGCCCACATGGACGACCTGTACCTGTTCTGCGCACGCGACGACATCGACCCTGTCACGCTCGCCGCCGTCGCACACGCCCAGTTCGAAACGATCCACCCGTTCGCTGATGGCAACGGGCGAATCGGTCGAGTGCTCGTGTCGAACCTGCTTGCCCGCCGCTGCGACGTGACCGTGCCACCACCACTGTCGCTGCAGATCCGCCGAGACGTGGGCGGATACCAGGCCGGCCTGTCGTTGTACCGGTCCGGGCACATCGATGCATGGGTGCGCTGGTTCGCCGAAACACTCATCACCGCTGCAGCCATCGCCCAGATCGTTCTCGACGACGCCCGTGTTGTCATGGACACGTGGCAAGCATCCGTGGGCGACCTGCGCGCAGATTCAGCGGCCCGCCGCCTGGTCGCCCAGCTCGCGGCGCACCCCGTCGTGTCCGCCGAGATGGCCGCCGCACTCTGCGAGGTCTCGGCACAGGCCGCTCGCGTCGCACTCGGTCAGCTCACCCGACGCGGTGTGCTCACCGAGCTCGATGTGACCGAACCGGTCGTTGGTCGCCCACGCCGTTGGTACGGCGCGCTCGGACTGCTCGTCCTCCTCGACTGAGCTGTCGCCGGACGAATCTGGAACTCCAGGATGCGGCGTTAGTACGCTCACGCCCATGACATCGGACGGATGGTCAATCGACATCGACCCACCTCGACCGGTTCGACAGCTGGTGATCACGGGTGGGTGGGCGCACGAGTTCGAGCGGACCGCCCCGCACCTCGTCGAGGGCGCCGCCAAAGCCGGAATTCGCACCGACACCATTGACGACCTCGACGAAGCGGCAATGGCGTTGGCCTCACGAGACTACGACCTGCTGACGGTCTACGCATGCTGGTTCACGATGGGCCACGAGCGGTACGACCAGGTTCGGGGCGAGTGGTCCCGGCGGACCCCGATAGCGCTGCGCGATCAGATCGTCGCCCACGTCGAGGACGGCGGCGGCCTGATGGCAGTGCACACCGCCCCGATCTGCTTCGATGACTGGCCGCTGTGGGGCGAGATCCTGGGGGGGCGCTGGAACTGGGGTCGTTCGTGGCATCCAGCGCCCAGCGTTGTTGAAGTCGACCCGATGGGCACAGGCGCCGGCGAGCGTCACCCGATCGTCGATGGGCTCGTCGCGTTCCAGATCGTCGACGAGCGCTACAGCGACCTGGACGTCTCCCCTCGATCCGAGGTACTGGCGTGGTCGGATGCCGACCGACAGCCCGCGCTGTGGACCCACCGCTTCGGTTCGGCGCGAGTGGTCGTCGACACTCTGGGACACGACGAGCGCTCGCTCGATCAACCCGATCACGCCACGATCCTTCGCCGTAGTGCTCTGTGGGCTGCGGGTTTCAGCGACGATGCGGTGAGGGCCATGCGATGAGCAACGACGACCTCGCCATTCGAGGGAGTGCGTCCTACGCGCAGGCGTCCTGAACCGCCGCCGCCACTGTCTGCAGCCGGTCCGGATCGAACGGCGCGTTCATGTACAGGATGACGTGATCGCACCCGGCAGCAGCGAGGTCTTTGGCCGACGCGGCCGACGCGGCCGGCTCGAGCGGCTCGAACAGGTGCACCGAGATCTCGATCTCTTTCGGATCGCGACCGACTTCCGCACACCGTTGCAGCAGAACCTCGCGCTTCGCCGTCAACTCGGCACCCGTACGACCGGGGAAGTTCCAGTGGTCTGCGTACTTGGCCACGATCCGCAACGTGCGCTGCTCGCCACCTCCGCCGATCACCAGCGGGGGCCGCGGCTGCTGCACCGGCTTCGGCTCGCAATACGCATCGGTCAGCCGGTAGTGCGTACCGGTGAAGTTGCTGACCCGCTGGGTGAGCAACGCGTCCAACACCTGGCACGCCTCGTCGAGCATGTCCATCCGCACACCGGTGCGCGGAAACTCGATGCCGTAGGCGGTGTGCTCGGCCTCGTTCCATGCGGCACCGAGGCCGATCTCCAGACGACCGCGCGACACCACATCGAGCGTGGCGCACATGTTGGCCAGGAGCGCCGGGTGCCGGTACGTGTTGCCCGACACCATCAGCCCGAGTCGCAGCCGCGACGTGATACCGGCCAGGTACGCCAGCGCAGTCCAACCTTCGAAGCAGGGACCCGTCGGATCGTCGGAGTTGATCGGGTAGAAGTGATCGAACAGCCACCCCCCGGTGACCTCGGGCATCTCGTCCGCTGCTCGCCACAGTTCCTCGATCGGTGCCCATTCGCTGTGCTGCGGCATGGTCTTGAACGTGATCTTCACGATGTCCCCCTCCCGTCCACAGCGAGCGTAGCAAACGTCGTCAGTCTCCTAGCGACGCTTCTGTTACGCTGCGCACATTCGCCCGGCGGGGGGTCGGGCATCAACTCTTCGATGGGGGATCTCGTGAACGACCCGGCCCGCGCCACCAACCCGATGCTCTCGAGCACGAACAAGTTGAAGCTGGGCGTGTTTGGCGTCAACGTCAGCGGTGGGTGCTCGATGACCGACATGCCCGAGACGATCAAGGCCGAGTGGGGCGAGTCGGTGGCCATCGCCCAGGCAGCCGAGCGAGCCGGCATCGAGGCCGTCATCCCCGTGGCCCGGTGGAAGGGCATGGGCGGCAAGGTCAACTTCAACCACCGTAACTTCGACCCGTTCACCTGGGCGGCGGGCCTGTCGGCCGTGACATCGAAGATCGGCATCTTCGCCACCTTCCACGTACCCACCGTCCACCCGGTCCGCGCGGCCAAGGAAGTGGCCACCATCGACCAGATCTCGGGCGGTCGCTTCTGCCTCAACCTGGTCGCCGGATGGAACGAGAAGGAGATCGGCATGTTCGGCGCGCCGCAGCTGCCCCACGACGAGCGCTACGACGTGGCCGACGAATGGATCACGCTGTGCAAGGAGCTGTGGACCCGCGACGAGGAGTTCGACTTCGAGGGCAAGTACTTCCGCAGCCCCGGCGCGTACTCGTCACCGCATCCGGTGCAGGCCCCTCATCCCGTCCTGATGAGCGCCGGCAACAGCGAGCGCGGCCAGCACTTCGCGGCCAAGCACACCGACCTCAACTTCGTGGTGGCACCCGACATCGAGACTGCGGGGGCGATCGCCAAGAACGTCAAGACGCTCGCGCGCGAAACCTACGGCCGGGACATCCAGGTGTTCGGCCAGGGCTACATCGTGTGCCGCGACACCGAGGAAGAGGCGGTGGCCTATCGCGACCACTACGTCAACGAAGTCGGCGATTGGGAGGGTGTCGGCAACCTGCTCGACGTGCTCGTCCCCAACTCGCAGAGCGCGCTCGGCGACGGTTGGCGATCGATGGCGGCCAACCTCATCGCCGGGTACGGGGCGCTGCCTCTGGTCGGCACACCCGAGCAGGTCGTCGCCGGGATGAAGGCGTTCTCCGACGCAGGTCTCGATGGCATCACCATCAGCTGGGTCGATTACGGCGCCGGCCTCGAGCAGTTCGACCGCGTGCTGCGCCCGATGCTGATCGACGCCGGCCTGCGCAACGCCTGAGTGCAGCGCAGCAATCGCCGACGGCGCGCAGCGGGTCAGGCGTAGCCGGCCGCGGCGAGCGCCCGAGCGGTAAGGGTTCGCGCCAGGTGACGACGGTAGTCCGCAGTGGCGTTCGCATCGGCCAGCGGCTCCGTTCCCTCGACCACCAGCTCTGCGACGCGGGCCGCCGATTCGCCGGCTGCCAACGCCGATGATGCCGCGGCAGCGAAGTGCGGAACGCTGCCCATGTTGACCAGCGCGATGCCGGGATCGGAACCGAGTTGCACGGCCACACCCACGATGGCGTAGTCCATCGCCCGTCGGCAGAACTTCTGATAGTTCCACCCCACTGTCTGCTTCGCGGCCGTCTGCTGAGGGGGTGTCTGCTTGGGGTACCGAACCTCGATGAGCATCTCGCCGTGGGCGACTGCGGTCTCCATGAACCCGAGGAAGAAGTCGGACGCCGGCACCTCGCGACGCTCGCCGTTCGCCCCGGCGATGACCATCGTCGACCGCAGCGCCAGTGCGGCAGCGGGAAGGTCGGCAGCAGGGTCGCAGTGCACCATCGAGCCGCCCATCGTGCCGCGGTTGCGTACCTGTGGGTCCCCGATCTGAGCAGCGATGTGCGCCAGCAGTCCGACGTGCTGGGCGAGCAGGGCCGAGCGCTCGACTGAACGGTGTCGTGCGAGCGCACCCACCGCCACGTGATCACCTCGGTCCTCGATCCGTGACAACTCGTCCAGCCGCCCGATGTCGATCAGCACCGACGGCGTCGCCAAGCGCAACTTCATCATCGGTACCAGCGAGTGCCCACCGGCGATGAGCTTGCTGTCGTCGTGCTGGGCGAGCAACGCAAGCGCGTGCTGGATGGACTCGGCCTCGACGTAGTCGAACGCAGCGGGAATCATTGGTGCGCTCCGCTCGTCGCAACGCGATCGGGCACCACACCGTCGGGATGTTCAGCGGCCCAGCGCACCGAGTTGACGATGGTCTGGTAGCCGGTGCAGCGGCACAGGTTGCCCTCCAGTGCATGGCGGATCTCGCTGTCGGTCGGGTCGGCGTTCTCGGTCAACAACGCCGTCGAGGCCATGATCATCCCCGGCGTGCAATACCCGCACTGCAGCCCGTGCTCCTGATGAAAGCCTTGCTGCACGGGGGTGAACGGTTCACCCGGCCCGATGAGCCCTTCCACCGTGGTGACCTCGCCACCACGAGCCTGCACGGCCAGCACGGTGCACGACTTCACTGCATCCCCATCAAGGATCACGGTGCAGGCACCGCAGTTCGATGTGTCGCAGCCGATGTGCGACCCCGTCAGTCGGCGAACGTCGCGCAGGTACTGGACAAGAAGCAGGCGCGGCTCGACTTCATCGGTGTGCTGCTCTCCGTTGACGGTGAGCGTGATCTCGATCTTGCTCATGCGACCTCCGAGCCGGTGATGGATCCGCCGTTCGCGGATGCGTCGGCCAGGACGCTCCAGACGGCCAACGGGGTGATCGGCATGTCGAGGTGCCGCACACCCAGGTGGCTGAGCGCATCGACGACGGCGTTGACGACGGCGGGGGGTGAGCCGACCGAGCCGGACTCGCCGATGCCCTTCGCGCCGAGCTGGTTGTTCGGCGTTCGTGTCGTGATGCGACCCGAGACGAATGACGGGAGATCGCATGCTGCGGGCACGAGGTAGTCCATCAACGTGCTGGTCTGCGGATTGCCGGATTCGTCGTAGACGACATGTTCGTACAGCGCCTGGGCGATGCCCTGGGCGACGCCGCCGTGCACCTGGCCCTCGGCGAGCAGCGGGTTGATGACCGTTCCGCAGTCGTCGACGAGGTACATGCCAGTGATCTCGATCTCGCCCGTTCCTCGATCGATCTCGACGGTGCAGCAGTAGGCCCCCGATGGGAAGCTGAAGTTTGGTACCTGTTGGAACACGGTGATGTCCAGCGAACCGGGCTGCGTGCCGGTCGGGATCTCCAGCGGCTGGAAGCTCTTCCAGGCAACCTCACTCCACGCCACCGAACGACTGGGGGTCCCGTTGACGATGAACCCGTCGCCGTCGAGCACGATGTCTTCGACATCGGCTTCGAGGAGATGGGCGGCGATGCCTTTCGCCCGTTCGACCACCTGCACGCTGGCGTTGCGAACACCCTCGCCACCGACTGCTGTGGCTCGTGAGCCCATGGTGCCGATGCCTTGGGGGATCGTCGCCGTGTCGCCGTGGCGCACGCTGATCTTGTCGAACGGGATACCCAACTCACCCGCTGCGATCTGAGCGAACGTGGTGACGGTGCCCTGCCCGTGGGGCGACGCACCCGTGTAGACGATGGCGCTGCCATCGGGCTGCACCCGCAGCTGCACCGACTCCCACGAGGCGAGGTGACCGAAGGCCTCGAGCGACCCGGGAGGACCGAACGCGGCGATCTCCAACCACGTCGAAAACCCGATGCCGAGGAGCTTGGCGTCCGGGTCGTCGCGTCGAGCCGCCTGGTCGGCCTTCAGCGCGTCGTAGTCGAAGAGGGTCAGCAACTCGTCCATCGCCGCGGCGTAGTTGCCGCTGTCGTAAACGGCCAGCGGCGTGTGCGTCGCATACGGGAACTCGTCGTGACCGATGAAGTTGCGACGGCGCACCGCCACTGGGTCCAGCCCGAGCTCGTCGGCAACCAGGTCGACGGTGCGCTCGATCAGGTAGCTGGCCTCGGGTCGTCCGGCACCCCGATATGCGGCGACCGGGGTGGTGTTGGTGACCACGTTGCGCCACGAGACCGCGACATGGGGGATCTTGTAGCAGCCGGCTGACATCGCGGTGGTCAGCACCGGTAGCCCCATCCCCGTCGGGTCGGGATAGGCCCCCTGGTCCTGGGTGACGCGCACCCGCAGGCCGAGCAGTGCCCCGTCGTCGTCGAAGGCCACGTGGACCTCGTGCTCTTGCGCCCGGCCGTGGTACATCAGCACCTGGCACTCGGAACGCGTCTGCGTGTAGCGCACCGGTCGCCCCAGCTTGCGCGACAGCGCGCACGACAGGAACAGCTCGGGGACGAAGTTGATCTTGGCGCCGAACCCACCGCCGACATCGGGTGTGATCACCCGCATCGTGTCCTGCGGGATCCCGAAGTACGCAGCCACTGTGTTGCGGAGGTGGTGGGGTGCCTGGAACGTGGCCCATAGGGTCAGGCCCGACGGACCCCAGTCGGCCAGGCACGCGGTCGGCTCGATCGGCACCGCCGCACATCGGTTGTTGACCAGTTGGAGCGATGCCACGTGCGGAGCGGCGGCGAACACCGCAGCGAGGTCGTCGACGAAGGGCTGCTCGAAAACCGTGTTGCCGGGGAGCGCGCCGTGCAGCACCGGCGCCCCATCGGCCAGTGCTGCGGTCAGACTGGCCGCCACCGGCAGCGACTCGTAGTCGACGACAACGAGTTCGGCCGCGTCCGCAGCGATGAACTTGTCGGTGGCCACGACCACGGCGACCGGCTCGCCGACGAAGCGAACCACGTCGGTGGCGAGCAGCGGCCGCCCGAGGCCGGGGAGACCCAGCGTGGCCATGCCTTGGATGTCGGCTGCGGTCCAGACCGCCAGCACGCCGCGACATGCCATGGCCGCGGACGTGTCCACGGCGACGATGCGCGCGTGCGCCTCGACAGACCGGACGAACGTCATCACAACTGTTCCCGCCAACGTGATGTCGTCCACGAACTGGCCGCGCCCGGTGATGAGGTTCGGATCCTCCTTGCGAAGCACCCGTGCGCCGATCAATGACATGAACGTCTCCCCTCGAAGCGGCCCGCTGCGTGCGCCGACCTGCAGTTCGCCTTCATCCGGTCACGCCCGCCTCAGCCTCCTGGCGACGCCGACGACCGGCGAGTCGAACCGTACGCCGTTCGAGCAGCTTCGACATGCCGACCGCGACGATGAGTGCCGTGCCAAAAAAGAGTTGGTTGAGCCAGCGGTAGCTCTGCAACGCCAGCTCGACACCCTTGACGAGCGACAGCAGCACCCACACCGCGGCCACTGTGCCCCAGACGTTGAACCGACCCTTGAACTGTGTGGAGCCGAGGAACGCAGCGGCGAAGGCGGACAGCAGGAATGGCGCCCCAGTGTTCGAGTTGCCTGCGCCAACACCAGCGGTCTGCACGACACCAGCGAACCCGGCGATCAACGCGCTGGTGACCAGGGCGAGGAACGTGTACTTGGTGGTCTGCACGCCGGCCAGGCGAGCGGCGTCCTCGTTGTCACCGGTGGCCTGCAGGTACCGACCGATCGGGGTGTGCTCGATGACGTACCACACGATGAACGCCAGGACGACGAGGTACAACACCTTGGCCTGCACGCCGAAGATCAACTCGCGGCGGGCGAGGTCCTTGAACCCGTCGGGGAAGCCGGTGATCTGCAGTCCCCCAGAGCGCCACTCGGCGTACGCGCCCAGGACGGCGCCGACGCCCAGCGTGGCGATGAACGAGTTGATCCCGACCTTCACTACCAGCACACCGTTCAACACCCCGGCGATCAGCGCAACCACCAGGGCGGCCGCGAGTGCGGTGTAGACGCCCCAGCCCTTGTCGACCACCAGCCACGACGATGTGATCGCCGATGCGCTCATCACCCCCGCGATCGAGAGGTCGAACGCCCCCGCGAGCAGCGGAACGACCAGGCCGACGGCGACGATGGCCGGTACGGCGAAGGAGATGTTGAGCACTGATTTGTGCGTGTCCCACGAGAACCACAGGTCGGGGACCCACAGCGCGAACAGCAGGAAGCCTGCGGCGTAGATGTAGGCGATCGAGGCGCGGGCCGGCGAGATGCGGCTGAACGCCGAACGCCGTGAGCCTGCGTGCTCGTCCGGGCGCACCTCGGGTTGCTGCCGATCGGGTTCGAGAGTGGTCATCGCAACATCCAGTGGACGATGGCGTCGGCGGTCAGCTGGTTGCCGCGCAGTTCGGTGACGGTCCTGCCGGCGCCCAGCACGATCACGCGCTCGCACAATGAGGCGAGCTCTTCCGCTTCCGACGAACACACCAGAACCGCCAGCCCTTCACCGGCCGCGTCGCGGAGCAGCCCATAGATCGTGCTCTTGCTACCGACGTCGACGCCCTGCGTCGGTTCGTCGAGGATGAGCGCTGCCGGCTGCGTCCGCAGCGAGCGCGCGATGACCGCCTTCTGCTGGTTGCCACCGCTGAGGGTTTCGAACAGTCGCTCGGGCTCGGCGGGCCGCAGCTCGACGCGATCGGCCCAACTGGCCACGTCCTGGCGCTCGGCACGACGCGACAGTCGGCCTTTGATGAACAAGGGACGCAGCCGGCTGAGGCTGATGTTCTGGCGGATGCTCTGGTGGCCGATCGACCCATACCGCTTGCGGTCGGCGGGCACGAGGGCGATGCCCACGCGCACGGCGCTGAATGGATCGTCACCGAGCACCTTGCCGCGCACCGTCACGGTGCCGGCGGCACGTTCGCGAGCCGCGAACAGCAGGTTGGGCAGCTCGTCGCGACCCGAGCCGACGAGACCGGCCACGCCGACGATCTCGCCGGCATGGACGGTGAGGTCGAGCCCGGCGAGCTGCGCGCCCCACAGGCCGGTGGCCACCAGCACTGGGTCGCCGCCCGCGGCGGCGTCTCCCTGCACGTGCTCCTGCAGTTCTCGCCCCACGATCAGCTCGATCAACGAATCGTGCGTCAGGTCGGCGACCTCGCCGGAACCGACCACTCGGCCGTCGCGCAGCACCGTGTAGTCGTCGGCGATCTCGAACACCTCGTCGAGACGATGAGAGACGAAGACCACACCGGCTCCCCGCTCGCAGAAACGCCGCACCGCTTGGAAGAGGCGGGTGACGTCGGGCCGGGCCATCGACGCCGTCGGTTCGTCGAGGATCAGCAGACCGCCTCCGTCGTCCCAACCCTCGAGCGCACGAGCCAGCGCCACGATCGCCCGCTCGGATGCGCTGAGCTCGCCCACCGGCATGCGTGGGTCGAACGTGGCGCCCAACGCCACGAGGCTGGTGCGCGCGCGGGCGGTTTCGGACTTCCAGCGAACCCGGCCGAACGCGCCGGTGTGGAAGCCGCGACCCAACGCCAGGTTCTCGACGGCGGAGAGCGAGTTGACCAGTCCGAGGTCCTGGTGCATCACGTGGATACGGGGCGCGATGGTTCCACTGGTCAGGTCAAGCGGCTCACCGAGCAGCGTGGCCTGGCCGCCCTCGTCGGCCACGTGGTAGCCGGCGAGGATCTTGATCAGGGTGGACTTCCCCGACCCGTTCTGGCCGACGAGTGCGTGCACCCGCCCCGGCCTGACCTCCAACGACGCGCCGTCGAGCGCGACCTGCCCGGGAAAGGTCTTCGAGACCGATCCCACGCGCAGGACGAACGAGTCGTCGGTCGTCGATGGAGGCACCAAAGCCGGGGCGGATGTCATGCAGTTGTCAGCCGAGGATCCAGAGCGCCTTGAACACGTCCTGGTAGCCGTCCATGCCCGGCCAGGCGATGGTCGGATCGCTGATGTCGTCAGCCCCGAGGATGGCCAACGGGACGCCGGTGATGTTGATGTCCGGGTGCCCGTCGATGTCCGTGAACGGACGGTGCTCGAACGAACCGGGATCCTGACCGGCGATGGCCCGAAGGCCGGCGTCGACTGCCCGCCAACCGAGCAGACCCGTCGGCAACGCCACATCCGCAACCTGCAACTGACCGTCGGCGATCAACTGATAGTTGGCCGGCGTGCCGGCCTGCGAGATTGCGGGGACATCGACGTCGATGCCCGACAACGCGTCGGGCATGCCGAGCAGCATGTCACCGAAGCCGGTGACCAGGAAGTTGATGTCGGGGTCCTTCTGGAACTCGCTGATGGCCGCCGAGATGTGCTCGCCGGCGATCAACTGCTCGACGGTGAACTCCAGGCTGGTCACCTTGCAACCATCACAGGCCGCTTCCATCTCGCCGCGGAAGCCGTCGCCCTCGAGACCGAGCACGGGGAACTGCGGGATGTTGAGATACAAGACGTTGGCCTTGCCCTCGGTCTTGGCCGTGACGTAGTCGGCCATGAGGACGCCGTTGAAGAAGTAGTCGTCGCCGGTGATCAGGTTGGCGGCGAAGCCGTCGGTGATGTACGGCTCGGGGATGGACCAACCGACGACTGGGATGCTCTTGTCGTTCAACTCGGCCAGCGAATCCTCGAACCACTCACGGGGGTTGCCCGACGTCATCACCATGTCAGGTTCGGACTGCACTGCAGCCTGGAACGCTGCCTGCACGGTGTCGGCCGTGTCCTGCGTCGGGAAGGTCTCGAGCGTGCCACCGATGGCGTCGACGGCCTCGGCGATGCCTTGCTTGATCGACTCGCAGACCGGCACGGAGCACTGCACGTAGGCCACCTTCAGGCCAGCGGGGACAGGCACGGTGTCGGTCATGCCGAGATCGGTGATCGGTTTGGTGAACTCGTCCAACCGAGCCTGCGCCAGTTCGAGGCCAGCCAGGTCGCCACCCGTCGTGTCCGGTGCAGCTGTGTCGGGCGCGGCGGTGTCGGGCGGCGCGGCGGTGTCAGGCGCAGCCGTATCGGGCGCTGTCGTCGAGTCGGTCTCGGTCGCTGGCGGCGTGGTGGCGCCGACACTCGACGATGACTCGTTGTTGTCGCTACCGCACGCGGCGATCGACAAGCTGATGATTGCGACCGCGGCAAACCCGGTCAATCGCTTCGTGCGCACATTTCCCCCTTTGTGACGGGCGAGACCCACTCGCCCGTCACTGAGTGTAGGCACAACCGGGCAGTAGTCGTCAACTGACTGACGACGCTCCGGCACCGTGTCAGCGCGACATCTGCCCGCAGTCGACGGGGATGATCGCCCCGGTGATCATGTCGGCGTTGTCGCTCGCCAGGAACAGCACCATGTCAGTGATGTGCTGGACCTCGGCGCGCCACTTCGCGCCTGGCATGTTGCCCGTCGACGAGAACATCTCGAACGCTTCCTCGACCGAGACGCCTGCTTCGGGCGCCAGCCCCAGCACCATGCCGGAACCCTGTCCCTCACCCGGCTTGATGGTGGCCGGGCAGATTGCGTTGACATTGATGTTGAACTCGGCCAGTTCCATCGCCCACGACGTGGTGAGCCCGTTGATGGCGTGCTTGGCGGCGACGTAGTGCGACAGCATCGCGTGGCCCGAGCCGGTGACGGCCGAGGAGATGTTGATGATCTTCCCCGAGCAGCGGCCGATCATGTTGTCCACGGCGTACTTCGTGACGTACATGGCACCCTTGACGTTGGTGTCGATGACAGCGTTCAGGGTGCTCGAGCGCATCTTGTGGATGGGGTCCAGCGCGGCGACGCCGGCGTTGTTGACGATCACGTCGATGCGCCCGCCGAAAAGTTCGAGCGCCTGCTCGACCGACTTCTTCACCTGCGCCTCGTCGCGGATGTCGCAGGGCAGCGGGATGCACCGCTGTCCGCGCTCTTCGATCGCCTTGACCGCGGCCGCCATCGTCTCGGGCGTGCCCAGCGGGTAGATGTCGGGGATCGGTTCGGTGATGTCGATGGCGGCAATGTTGCAGCCGGCCTCGGCAAACGCCTTGGCATGGCTGAAGCCTTGCCCCTTGCTCGCCCCCGTGATCAACACGTTCTTTCCTTCGAGACCGCGAAGCTCAATGGCCACCGGCACACCCCCCTCGTTTCACTGCGGACCGAGACCGCGTCGTGCGGCCATCTTCGCACGTCTCGCCAAAGCGTCGCTAGTCGACTTGCGACGTTTTCGGACGAGATCGATCACGTCGTCCGCCGCCGAACACCGAACT
This sequence comes from Acidimicrobiaceae bacterium, assembly GCA_031380045.1. Taxonomy (GTDB): domain Bacteria; phylum Actinomycetota; class Acidimicrobiia; order Acidimicrobiales; family Ilumatobacteraceae; genus VFMC01. The sequence goes on along the minus strand of JANNFQ010000536.1, from coordinate 1,667 downwards.
GGAACCACGGGCCGGAACGGAACGACACTCGCACCTGAATGCGTCGATAGTACTATCACCACTATTGGGACGACTCGTGCACGCCACCGGGCGGCGGGAGAAACGGGGGCGCGATGCGAGTGCTGGTCACGGGTGCGGCATCGGGCATCGGCGCAGCAATCGCGGCGTCGATGTCCGCAGCGGGTCATGAGGTGATCGGCGTCGACCGGGTCGGAGGCGACGGTGTTCTCGTCGCCGATGTGGGCGACCCGGCGCGATGGGACGAGCTGGTCGACGGTGCCGGCCAACTGGACGCGCTGGTGAACTGTGCCGGGGTGCGCCCGCGCACCCCGCTGACCGAACTCGGCCTGGATGAGTGGAACGACGTGCTGCGGATCAACTTGACCGGCAGCTTCCTGGGCATCCAGGCCGTTGCCCGGCGGTGGATCGCCGCCGGCACGCCTGGCTCGATCGTCAACATCGCGTCGACGACGTCGTTCGGTGCCGTCCCGGGGCAGGTTCACTATTGCGTGTCCAAGGCCGGTGTGGCGATGCTGACCAAGGCGGCCGCGCTCGAGCTGGCGCCGCACGGCATCCGGGTGAACGCCATCGCACCGGGGCCGATCGTCACCCCGATGCTGCAGACTCGGCTCGACGAACCGGGGCAAGAGGAGTGGCTCACGGGTCAGGTGCCGCTCGGACGACTCGGCTCGCCCGACGACGTCGCCGCTGCGGCGGGCTACCTGCTCAGCACCGCGGCCGGGTTCGTCACCGGGGTGATCCTGCCGGTCGACGGCGGCTGGCTGACCCGATAGCGAATCGAATGAACCAGAACGGAGCAGCATGAGCCAACCACTGATTGCCCGGATCGAGATCGACCAGGACCGGTGCATCAGCTCTGGCCGGTGCGTCGCCGATGAACCGAGCCTGTTTGCTTTCGACGACGACGAGCTGGCCACAGTGATCGGCTCGGCGTCCGAGCACGCGGCCGACCGGCTGATTCGCCTCGCCCGGAACTGCCCCGGCGAAGCGATCACGCTCGTCGACGACGAGGGCCAGGTGGTGTCGCTCGATTGAGGCCAATCAGCGCCGAACCGCACCAACGATCGTGGTGGTGTGGTGTCGGATACGTCGTTCGTTTCATAGCTACGCTTCCCGCCGGCACGACACGAAGGGGCACGATGGCCGACCAGGCGACGAATCGTTTCGCAACGGGAATCGGCCTGGCGTCGATGATCCGCGGCTACGAGGAACTGAAGCTGCGCAACGTGGCGACCTATCGCCAGGCAGTCGCCGCTCAACGTGCGTCGTTGTCTCGGCCGGTCGGTGTGGGCGGCCGCCGATGAACGCTGACCTGCTGTCGCTTGCCGCAGCGACGGCGCCAGCGGCGACACGAGTCGAGCAGATCCGCAACGCGGCTGCGGCGGGCTTCGACGGGGTCGGCCTGCGCGTGGACATCGACCCGCCCAGTGTGGGCGAGTTGCGCGAGATCACCACCGCCCTCGCCGACACCGGGCTGGTGCTGCTGGACATCGAAGTGGTGCGGGTCGGAACGCACGACGAATCGACCATCCGCGCCATCGTCGACGCCGTCGCCGCGCTCGGCCCACGGCACGTGCTGGCGGTCAGCGACCTCGCCGACGAACCGGCCACCATCGACGCGCTGGGTCGACTGGCAGCGTGGGTTC
>JANNFQ010000712.1:0-4280 GCA_031380045.1 Acidimicrobiaceae bacterium | reverse complement strand
CCGGGTGATGTGTGAAGTTCACCTCGATGGCCTGGCGCGGAAACGTGCCCCACTTTTCGATCTCGGCATTCGAACGCAGGTCGACGACGGTGCGCAGGCCCAGCGCGCGCACGGTCTCGATGTCGGCGGCCGTCAGGCGGTACAACCCATCGGCGCGATACAGCTGGTGCCACCGCGTGACCGAGCCGTCGCGAGCCGGATAGCCGCCGAGGTCACGGAAGTTGTGCACGGCTTCGAGCTCAACCAGGCGCCGGGGATCGACGAGGGGATCGATGAGACTGGATTCCATGGCATGCACGGTATCCACAGGCTGGTCCAGCTCGACGTTTGCAGCGGTGAACTAACGATGAACATGCTCGGTCCCTCTCGGTCACCCATCGCTGGCTTGATCGGCCTGGAATGAGCTGGAGCGCAGCTGGGCCAGGGCGTATTGCCACACCTGTGGCAGGGCCAGATCGATGTGTACCCCGTTGCGTTCGATGACGCGGTCCACGGTGATGCCGTGCTCGCGCCACGTGCTGCCGCCCTCGGCGATGTTCAGCAACATCGGGGCCATGCGGTCGATGGCCATCACGTAGCGCGCCTCGGCAGTGTCGCCGCGCTCGTACTCGTCCCACAGATCGCGCAGGTAGCTGCCCGGCGCTTGCGGCAGCAGCCCGTACAAGCGGTCGGCGGCCTGCTGCTCGCGCAGTTCCTTCGAAGCCGCGGCCTCGCCCTGGTCGTAGGCGAACGTGTCGCCGGCGTCGATCTCGACCACGTCGTGAGCCATGGCCATGGCCACCGCCTTCGCCACGTCGATCGGCTCGACGGCGAACGGTGCGAACACGATGGCGGCCATGCCCAGGTGCCACGAGTGCTCGGCCGTGTTCTCGCGGCGGCTGCCATCGGCCAGGCGGTTGCGCCGCTCGACCGACTTCAGTCGATCGAGCTCCATGAAAAAGGCCATCGTGGCGGCCAGATCGGTCGAGGCCTGATCGTCACCATCAGTGTGCACTTGGGCGATGTTACCCGTCAGTAGCTATCGTCTTTCGCCATGACGATCAGACGTGTCGGTGTGCTGGGCTCGGGCATCATGGGCTCGGGGTTGGCCGAAGTGGCGGCCCGTGCCGGCTATCAGGTGGTGGTGCGGTCGCGGTCGCAGGCCAGCGCCGATGCCGTGGTCACCACCATCGACAAGGGTTTGGTGAAGGCCATCGAGCGGGGTCGGGCAACCGAGGACGAGCGCGTTGCGATCATGGGGCGGATCACCACCACCGATCTGCTGTCGGGCCTGGCCAACTGCGACCTGGTGATCGAATCGGTGGTCGAGGAACTGGCCGTGAAGAAGGCGCTCTTCGCCGAGCTCGACCAGATCGTCAAGCCCGACGGCATTCTGGCCACCAACACCTCCACTCTGCCCGTGGTCGAGCTGGCCATGGCCACCTCGCGACCGCAGCAGGTGTGCGGTATCCACTTCTTCAACCCGGCGACGGCGATGAAGCTCGTCGAGATCATCCGTCCACTGACCGCAAGTGATCACACCATCCACGCGGCAACCGCGTTCGCCGTGGCCTGCGGCAAGGATGCGGTGGAGGTGTGCGACCGGGCCGGCTTCATCGTGAACGCGCTGCTGTTCCCGTACTTGAACAACGCAGTGCGCATGTACGAACAGGGCACGGCATCGGTCGAGTCCATCGACACCGCCATGAAGGGCGGCTGCAACTTCCCGATGGGCCCGTTCGCGCTACTGGACCTGGTCGGCATCGACACCTCGGTGTCCATTCTGGATGCCCTGTACGCAGAGTTCCGCGACCCGAACTACGCCCCGGTGCCCACACTGCGCCGCATGGTGTCGGCCGGCCATCTGGGTCGCAAGACCAAGCGCGGCTTCTTCAGTTACTGAGGCAGGTAAGACTCTGCCGGTGATGGCCGGCGAGCACACGCCCAGGTTCGAGACCCGCAGGCCGGTCGAACCGCGACCCAGCCGCTGGCATCTGCCCGATCCCGAGGCGGCCGATGCCAAAGGTCTGTGCGGAGTGGGCGCCGACCTGCAACCCGGCACGCTGCTGGCGGCGTACCGAACCGGCCTGTTCCCCATGCCGATCCGCAAGCGCTTGGTGGGATGGTGGTCGCCCGACCCGCGAGGCATCTTGCCACTGGACGGATTGCGCATCAGTCGCTCGCTGCGGCGCAGTTGCCGCCGTTACGAGGTGCGCGTCGACACCCGGTTCCGCGATGTGGTGGAGGCGTGCGGCGACCCGGCGCGACCGCACGGTTGGATCACGCCAGGGTTCGTCGAGGCGTATGCGCGACTGTTCGAACTGGGTTGGGTGCACTCGTTCGAGACGTTCCTGGACGACGAACTGGTCGGTGGCCTGTATGGCGTGCGGATCGACGGCCTGTTCGCCGGCGAATCGATGTTCTCGAACCAGACCGATGCCTCGAAGGTGGCATTGGTGGCACTGGTTGAATGGATGAACGACACCGGCGGCCACCTGTTGGACGTGCAGTGGCGCACCGAACATCTGGGATCGCTGGGAGTGATCGAGGTGTCGCGCGCGCAGTACCGGTCGATGCTGGCCGAGGCGTTGTTGCCATGATTGCCCCATCGAAGGTGCCGGGCGAACTGGCCGGGGGAAGCGCTGCGGGCCGGATCCGCCGATCCGACCCGCAGGTTCCCGCCCGTGGTCCCGCCACGTTCTTCGAGCCTGTTCCCGTTGCCGGGCGGCAATGGTGCGGTGCCGGTGGTCCGCCGACCACCGGCACCAGCGACCACCAACGTGCAGCGAGACCGCCGAAATCTCGCTCATGTTGGCTCCGCCCGCTGGATCGAACCGCCATTGGCGTTCCGAGTTCCTGCACCGTTGCGCTGAAAGTATCGGGCCGGTCCGTCGGCGACTTGAGCGATTCTTGAGGGAAACTTTCCGGTCGGCAACCATGGCCGCACTGGCTGCCGCGCCGGCGGTTGCGTTGGTTGTCACCCTTGTGACGGGGTGCAGCCCGGATGGTGGCAACGCCAGCACCACCACGGTTCCCGGCCGGGCATCGGCAGCGACAGCGGCACTGCCCGCAGTGCTCGGCGAGATCATCGCGGGCCGCACGGCGCCTGCCACCGACACGTTCGAGGTGTGGGTGTGCAAGGTGCCCCCCGACAACGTCGATCCGCTGTACGACGCATCCGGCGAACGCTTGGCCCTGACCCCTCAGGATGTCGTGCAGCGCATCGGCGGGCCGGTCGTCTCGTTCTTCACCGATATCTCGCACGGCGCCTATCGACCCGAGTTCACGGTGGGAGGCACCGTCGCCATCTCATCCACCGACACGAGCCAACAGTGCATCGACAGTGCCATCGCCCGCTCGGACCGAGCCCACGACGCTGACGCCGTCTTCGTGGTTGCAGACGCTCAACACGCCGCCGACCAGCCAGGAGGGCGGTCGACGCCCGGCGCGTGGCTGACCTGCACTGCCGATTGCAGCGCGGCGGCCACCGGACGTTCTGTGTATGTGGGCGCCAACGACTTTCATCCCGGGCTGGCCGGCGGTATGCCCTTCGACCTCATCGAGCACGAGTTGGGACACAGCCTGGGCCTGCCCCACAGCGGCGGGGGCCTGGGCACAGACGGCAATCGCGCTGTCGGGCCGTACGACATGATGGCCGACCCTGCTGCGCCGCGAGCCGCCGATCCATCGCGCCAGGATGCACCCGACACCATCGCGATCAACCGGCTGGACCTCGGCTGGATGTCCACGGACGCAACCCACATCGTTCAGGTCGACGCCAGCTCGAGGACGCCCGACCGTGTCCGGCTGTCACCATCGACGGGGTCCACAGGGACTCGCGTCGCACTCATCGCAATCGACGACCACCACATGTTGACGGTGGAACTGCTGGCCCCTACCGGGTTCGATGATCATCTGCCACGAGCCGGCGTAGTGGTGCACGTCGTGAACGATTCGCCCGAACAGTGCGGGACGACCACTCGCTGCACCGACCTGCAGCGAGTGCAACAGATCGTCGGCGCCGATGCAGCCAACCCCGTCAACGACGTCGAGCGCACGTTGCTGGGCGACGGCGACACCCTCACGTGGGCCGATTGGCGCATCACCATCGACACGGTTCGCGACGGCATGGCCTGGATCACCATCGGCCGCTTCGACGACGGAACCTGACACGTCTGGCGGCGAACGGCACCCGCGCGTCACACTTGACCCATGGCGAGTCGCGACGAACCCTGGTTGATGCGGACGTACTCGGGTCACTCGACCGCAAAGAAGAGCAACGAGCTGTACCGCACCAACCT
>JANNFQ010000521.1:0-3657 GCA_031380045.1 Acidimicrobiaceae bacterium | reverse complement strand
GGCCATGAACGCCACGGTGGACGAGGTGGGGGCGGTCGCAGTTCGAGAGGGCATCGACTGCCACTTCGCCAAGGGCGGACCGATGCGCGCTGCGCGGAATCCGGCGCACGTCGGTCGCCTGCAGGCCGAGGTGGCCGAGTTCCACCGCTTCGGTTTTACCGATGACGACTACCGATGGATGGGTCGCGACGAAGCGCAGCAGATGATCACGACCACCAAGGCCGAGGGCGCCGTGTTCACGCCGCACTGCGCAGCCATCCATCCGGCGCGACTGGTTCGTGGCTTGGCCCGCGCGGTCGAGGCGAGCGGCGTCGCCATCTACGAGCGCACCAGGGTGACCGATATCAAGCCTCAACGATTGGTCACAGACCATGGAACCGTCCGCGCCGAGTACATCGTGCGGGCGACCGAGGGCTTCACCCCCACCCTGCCCGGACAACGCCGCGCGATCATCCCCATCTACTCGCTGATGATCGCCACTGAGCCCCTGCCCACCTCGTTCTGGGACGAGGTCGGCTGGGCCGATCGGCAGACCTTCAGTGATGCCCGTCGGTTGATCATCTACGCGCAGCGCACGGCCGATGACCGCATCGCCTTCGGCGGCCGTGGTGCGCCGTATCACTTCGGGTCCAGCGTGAAGCCCCAGTACGACCGCAACGAGCGCACGCACGATGCGATCCATCGCACGGTTCGCGAGATCTTCCCGCAGATCGGCGACGCGAAGATCACCCACCGGTGGGGCGGGCCGGTCGGCGCGCCGCGCGACTGGTACTGCTCAGTCGGTGTCGACCGCGCCACCGGCATCGGTTGGGCCGGCGGCTACGTCGGCGATGGTGTGGGCACCACCAACCTGGCGGGGCGCACGCTGTGCGATCTGATCACCGGACAGTCCACCGACCTGACCTCGCTGCCATGGGTCGATCATCAGTCGCGCAAGTGGGAGCCCGAGCCACTGCGGTGGATCGGCATCAACACCATGGTGCGGCTGCCCAGCGGCGCTGATCAATACGAGGCCAAGCACGGCAAGCCCGAGAAGTGGCGCAGCGCCATCCTCTCGAAGATCACCGGCCACTGACCCATCCCGCGCTCAATGCTGAGGCCGTTCAGGGGAAGGCGGCGGGCAGGATGTCGGCGTACAGCCAGTCGTCGAACAGCGCAGTCAGATCGACTCCGCCCACTTCGGTGGCCAGCAGGATGAAGTCGTCGGTGGAACGTGAGGTGCCGTTGTTCTCGGAGACCCAGCGCTGCAACACGCTGAAGAACTTGTCGTCGCCGATGGTGCGACGCAGCGCATGCAGCACCAGCGCACCTCCTTGATATGAGTTGTACGAGAACAGCTCGGCGGCCGTGGGCGAGCCGGTGGGACTACCAGTCGACGCCTGGCGCTGGCCCAGGGCGTCTGCTGCTTCGTCCTCCAGCGTGGTCAGGCCGGCGTGCTCTAGCCACATCCACTCGGCGTACGTCGCAAAGCTCTCGTTCAGCCAGATGTCCTGCCAGCTCAGCGGCGACACGGCATCACCGAACCACTGATGCGCCAGCTCGTGCGACAACAGCAGGTCCTGCAAGTAGCCGACATCACCGTTCAGATCAGAGCGGCTGAACAGCGACCGTCCCAGCGTCTCCATGGCCAGACCGCCCAGGCTGTCGGTGACGGCGATGCCATATCGATCCAGAGGGTACGGGCCGAAGAAGTCGTCGAAGAAGTCGATCTGATCGTCGATGGAATCGAGGTAGGGCTGCACCTTCTGTCGGTCCGACGACAGCACGGCACTGAGCAACGGCAGGCCACCCGGGCCGGTGCCCTCGACCAAGTCGTACTCGCCGGTCGCCAGCATCACCAGGTAGGTCGGCATCGGATCGTCCTCACGCCACACCCATGTGGTTCCGGTCGGCCCATCGGTCGACGACACCAGCGCTCCGTTCGCCACGGCCGTGACGCCCGCGGCGACCGTCACGCTGAAGTTCCAAGTGGCCTTGTCGCTCGGATGGTCGTTGCTGGGCAGCCATGTTCGAGTGCCATCCGGCTCGTTCAACACGTACGAGCCGTCGATGGTGTTGAACCAGCCGGTCGGCGGAAACACGCCACGGGCCAACGCGTCTGGGGTTGCGGTGTACTCCACTCGCACTTCCACCTGCTGCCCGCGCACCAGCCCCGTGACCGGCGCGATGCGCAGCTCGGGATCGCCGGACTCGAACACCGCGTCGACTCCATCGATGGCGACCCGGCTGACCACCGGGCCCGAGGAATCCAGCGTGAATTCGGCCCGGTCCTCGGTGGGCATGACGACCAAGGTGACCGAACCAGCCAGCGCCCTGGCGTCGTGGTCGTACGTCAGATCGACCGAGTACGAGACCACATCGATGCCAGGGTTTCCCAATGCTGGGTACAGCAGGTCGCCTGCCCCGTCGGCAGTGGGAACCAGGCCGCCGGGGTCGTCGGGTTCCGACGGCGCCTGGGTGGTGGTGGTCGGCAACGAGATCGGTGGGACCGAGGCGGTATCGGTGGGCGTCGGTTCCTCGGCACCATCGGTCGTGGGGACGCTGTCGACCGATTCGTCGGGCTGGGTGAGACTGGTCGCCGAATCAGACCGTGTGGCGACGACATCGTGATTCGCCGAACACGCGGTGAGGGTGAACGCGGCCACGATCCCGATCCTGAACGTTGCAGTGCTGAATCTCCGTCGCCGCATTGCCTGTCACCGTAGGCGAACCGCCGTGCCGGCGAGTGTCAGTGAGCGACCCACCGAGGCCCCGATGTAGCGGTCAACGATGTACCGAATGGTCGCGAATGTGCGCACGGGTGCGCACGGTGAACACTGAATCGCCAGACAACACTCCGCCCCGAGCGAACAGGCGCCCTGCCTGCCAGTTCGACAGGCCGAGCTCGGGTTGATCGAACGCGAACTGCCCGTCGACCCACCGGGTGAAGCCGTCGGCGACGAACGGTGCATCGACGCTGTCGTAGAAGTGCTGCTGCAGCCGGTCGTCGCCACCGATCAACGATGCGGCGAATCTGGGGCTGTATGTGTTGAACAGCTGCACCGCCTGATCGACGGAATCGACCACCACGATCGACAGCTCGGGGTCGTGCTCCCACTCCCATTCGGTACCAAGTTCGTGCAGCGCCATGGGCGTGAACAGATGGTCGACGAAGGGCACGGCCGAGTCGCCGACGTGCAGCACGGCTGCATCCGACCCGCGGCTGCGAGCCGCGTCGTCTGCTGCCTGCACCACGACAGGCACCAGCCATGCAGCCCCGGCCGACACCACGCAACACACGTTCAGCGAGTTGCACACCTTGCGGTCCAGCGAGTTCGCGACGGCCGCGTGAACCACCTCGGATGAGGCATCGTCAGCTATCACCATCCACGCTCCCCCGGTGCCGTGCAGGCTGACGGGCACACCATGTTGACGGGCGACGGCGCCCAGCTGAGCAACGGCCGTGCCCGACCCGCGAGCCACGGCCAGACCCAGCCGGCGATCGGTGAACAGCGCCCATCCGGCCGCGTGTGCCGGCGAGTCGATCAGCTGTACGGCACCGTCTGGCAGCCCGGCTGCGTGCAGCGCGGGAACCACCGCGCCGGCCATGATGGCTCGCGCCGTGCCCAACGCATCGCTGCCGATGCGGAACACCACCGTGTTGCCGGTACGCAGCAC
>JANNFQ010000711.1:0-3145 GCA_031380045.1 Acidimicrobiaceae bacterium | reverse complement strand
CCGACCGACAGGTCGAGCTGGCCTGCGGCCACCAGGAAGGTCTGGCCGATGGCGATGATGCCCAGCACCGAGACCTGCAGGAGGATGTTCTCGATGTTGTCGGCCGACAGGAAGCGAGGGTTGCCGTTGTTGGTGTACAGCGAGATCGCGACGATCGCGACCACCAACGGCAGCACGAAGCGGACCGCCTCAGAGCGCACGATCCGCGCCCTCAAGGGCGCCACGCCGACAGGGGTGGGCAGGTCAACCATGGGACATCTCCAGCTCGATCAGACGGTGTTCGGTTGCGTCGGCACCAGCAACTTCGGCGACCACACGTCCGGAACGCATCACCAGCACGCGATCGGCCACCTGGCCCACCTCCTGGAAGTCGGTCGAGCAGATGACGATGGCGGCACCACCCCGAGCCAGAGCACGCAGCCACTCGTAGATCTCGAACTTCGAGGCGATGTCGATTCCGGCAGTGGGTTCGTCGAATACCAGCACCCGCGCCTCGACACCGAGCGAGCGCCCGATCATGACCTTCTGCTGGTTGCCACCCGACAGCGTCCTGACGGGCACATCGATCGTGGCCGTTCTCACGTTGGCCTGCGGCACCAGGCGCAGGGCTCCGGCGCGCACCTGTCGGGGCGCCATGATCGGCGACCTGCCGGTGGCCTGGCGACCGAGCATCACGTTGTCGGCCACCGACTTGTCCAGCAGCAGGCCCTGCCGCTTGCGATCGGCGGGAAGGAACGCGACGCCCATCCTGACCGCCTGCCGGCGAGAGGTCAGCACCTGGGCGGTGCCATTGATGTGCACCGCCACCGAGCCGGCGTGCTTGCGGGCGCCGGCCAGCACACGGGCGAGCTCGGAGACACCCGCGCCGATGCCACCGGTCACGGCCACGATCTCTCGCTGCCCGACCGTGAACGACACGTCGCGAAGGCGGGTGGTGGACACGGTCGAGACCTCGACCGCCGGCTGGGCGAGGGCGGCCGTGAGCTCGGACGAACGCACCTGATGGATCTGCCGTCCGAACATCGCCTTCACGACTGCGTCCGGCGAGAACTCGCCGGCGGCGCCCTGCGCGGCAACCACGCCATCGCGCATGACCGTGACGTGATCGGCGACGCTGAAGACCTCTTCGAGGTGGTGCGAGATGAACAGCACGCCGACACCGGCCGTTCTGAGCTGGGCGATGACGGCGAACAACGGCTCGACCTCGTGCCGGCTGAGTGACGCCGTTGGCTCGTCCATCACCACCAGTCGCGCGTCGTAGCTGACCGCCCTGGCGATCTCGACCAGCTGCAGCTGGGCGACCGACAGCGATCGGGCCGGACGGGTGACGTCGAGGTCGATGCCCAGCGCGTGGAGCCGCTCGGCTGCCAGCCGACGGCAGGCGCGCCAGTCGACCACACCCAGCCGGATGGGCAACCGGTCGAGCATGACGTTCTCGGCAACACTGAGATCGGCGGCGATCTGCCGTTCTTGGTAGATGGCCCTGACCCCCAGTGCCTGCAGTACACGCCGACTGGTCCGGTCGACGAGCTTGCCGCCTACCGAGATGGTGCCGGCGTCGGGATGCATCGCCCCGGTCGCGATCTTGATGAGGGTGGACTTGCCTGCGCCGTTCTCGCCGACCAGCGCGTGGACGGTGCCGGGAACGACGGCCAGCGACACGCCACGCAGGGCCCGAACGCCTGGAAACGATTTCACGATCGACTCGAGCCGGAGGGCGGGAGGAACGTCGCTCACAGCTGGCAGATGTGCGGTCAACGGATCATCCCTTGGCCTTCACGTGGTCGGCAACTGCGGGCATGACCCGCTCGCCATACGCCTGCAGCGTGTGATCCTTGTCGTCGTGCTGCAAGTAGATCGAGAACTGGTCGACCCCCAGCGCCTTCAGCGCATTCATCCGTTCGATGTGCACCTCGGGCGGGCCGACGATGCAGAACCGGTCGACGATGTCGTCGGGCACGAACGCCGTGTGGGTGTTGCCGGCCTGGCCATGCTCGTTGTAGTCGTATCCCTGGCGGCCTTTGATGTAGTCGGTCAGTGCTTGCGGGATGGACGAGTCGTCGGCGCCGTATCGAGCGACGATGTCGGCGACGTGGTTGCCCACCATGCCGCCGAACCAGCGGCACTGCTCGCGACCATGAGCCAGCCCCTCGGCGGTGCCGTCGGTGATGTACGCCGGCGCGGCAACGCAGATGGTGATCTCGTCGGGATCGCGGCCGGCAGCAACGGCCGCGGCACGAACAGCGCCGATGGTCCACTCGGCGATGGACAGATCGGCGAGCTGCAGGATGAAGCCGTCGCCGACCTGGCCGGTCAACGCGAGCGCCTTGGGGCCGTATGCAGCGATCCACATCTCCAGCGAGCTCTTGCCCGCCCACGGCAACCGCAGCTCGGCGCCCTTGTAGTCGACACTGCGCCCGTTGGCGAGTTCGCGGATCACGTGGATGCTGTCGCGCAGCGTGGCCAGTGTGGTGGGCGCGCCGTTGGTGACGCGAACGGCCGAATCGCCGCGGCCGATGCCGCACACGGTTCGGTTGCCAAACATCTCGTTCAACGTCGCGTACACGCTGGCCGTGACGGTCCAGTCGCGTGTGGCTGGATTGGTGACCATGGGACCCACCACCACATTGCGCGTCTGGGCCAGGATCTGGCTGTAGATGACGTACGGCTCTTGCCACAGGATGTGGCTGTCGAAGGTCCACACGTAGGTGAACCCGTATGTCTCGGCGCGCTTGGCCAGGTCGATGACGCGCGCCGACGGGGGCGTAGTCTGCAGTACAACACCGAAGTCCATCAGCCCTGTCCTTTCATCGATTTTGAGGGAAGCCGAGGTCGACGGACGATGTGCGCGGGTCTGGCCAGCGGCTGGTGACCACCTTGGTGCGAGTGAAGAAGTTGATGCCGTCGGGGCCGTACATGTGTTTATCACCGAACAGCGACGACTTCCACCCACCGAAGCTGTAGTAGCTGACCGGAACCGGGATGGGCACGTTGATGCCGACCATGCCCACCTGCACGTCGAACTCGAACTGCCGCGCCACGCCACCATCGCGAGTGAAGATGGCGGTGCCGTTGCCGTACTCGTTGTCGTTGATGAGCTGCAGCCCCTCGTCGTAGCTGTGGATGCGCGTGACCGTGAGCACCG
>JANNFQ010000512.1:0-1813 GCA_031380045.1 Acidimicrobiaceae bacterium | reverse complement strand
TGCTCGGCCTGGTGAAGGCGACGAGCGTGCAGCACGCTGTGGATGCCTGTGTCCTGGTCACCGAGAGCGGCGGCCTGGGACACACCTCGGCGGTGTACGCCCGTGATGAGGCCGTCGTGCAGGCGTTCTCGGGCGCGGTACGCACCGGCCGCATCTTGGTGAACGCCCCGACCGCCGTCGGGGCGCTGGGTGGCGTCTACAACAACCTGACCCCCACCTTCTCGCTGGGCTGCGGGACCTGGGGAGGTTCGCTGACGACCGAGAATGTCAACTACCGCCAGTTGCTGAACATCAAGATGGTCAGTCGGCGGCGGACTCCACCGCAGTGGTTCCGGGTGCGCGGCGAAGTGTTCGTCAATCCCGGTGCGATCGACCAGCTCCGCCAGCTCGATGCCGCCCAGGTGGTCATCGTCACCGATCAGGTGATGGACGCCCGCGGCGTGACAGAGGAGGTGCGCCGCCATCTCACTGCGGCGCACAACGTTCGCGTCTTCGCCGACGTGCCGATCGAGCCCGACGAGGCGGCAATCGCGGCCGGTGTCGAGTTTCTGGGACGGGTGCAGCCCGATGCGATCGTGGCCGTCGGCGGTGGGTCGGTCATCGACGCCGCCAAGGTGATGCGCCTGTTGCACGAGCATCCCGAGTGCTCGTTACACGAGCTGTCGCTGCCCTTCCTCGACGCTCGCAAGCGCGTCGCCGACTATCCGCAGAATCCACACCGCGTGCAGCTCGTCGCTGTACCCACCACGGCTGGCACAGGCTCTGAGGTGTCGCCGGCGGCGGTGGTCTCGAGTGGTGGCCGCAAGGTGAGCCTGGTCGACTACACGTTGGTGCCCGACATCGCCATCGTCGATCCGAACCTGACGCTCACGATGCCACCGTCGCTCACGGCCGACACCGGGATCGACGCGCTGACCCACGCGCTCGAGGCCGGAGTGTCGATCTTTGCAACGCCCTACACCGACGCGTTCTGCGTGCAGGCCGCGCGGCTCATCTTCGATGCCCTGCCGAGGGCATTCGCCGATGGCAGCGATCTCGTCGCCCGAACCGCGATGGCGAACGCCTCTACGCTCGCAGGCTTGGCCTTCGCCAACGCCTTCGTCGGTGTGAACCACGCCCTCGCCCACGCCGTCGGCGCACGCTTTGCGCTGTCGCATGGTCGCGTGAACGGCATCTTCCTGCCACATGTCTTGCGCTACAACGCGTCGCTGCCGACCAAGTTCATGCCGGCTCCTGGCTATGGCGCATATGTAGCTCCCGAGAAGTACGCCACGCTCGGCTGGGTGCTGTTCGGCGGTCACGGTCCCGACGAACATCGGCGCCGACTGTTCACCCACGTTGATGAGCTGCTCGCGACCGTGGGCATTCCGCGCACGCTTGGAGAGGCGGGCGTCGATGCAGCGGACTTCGCGGCAGCGATCCCTGACCTGCTCCGCACAGCCTTTGAAGATGCGAGCATCCGCACGAACCCGCGGATGCCTCTGCTGCGCGAGCTCGAGGCGCTGCTGCGGGCTGCCTACGGAGCCGGCGTGTAGAGCATCGACCCGAGCGCCCCGTTCAGGATCGATGGATGACGATCGCGACGATGGGTCGTGCTACGAATGACCGCTATGGCAGGACCTCTCACCGGATACAAGATCATCGAGATCGCGGGCATCGGCCCCGGCCCTTTTGCGGCGATGCTGCTGGCCGACATGGGTGCCGAAGTCATCCGCGTCGAGCGCGCGCAGTCGGTGCGCGGGCCGGCGCCCGACACCCCGGCCGGTGACGTGTCACTGCGTGGTCGACGCAACATCGCCATCGACATGAAGCA
>JANNFQ010000397.1:0-3506 GCA_031380045.1 Acidimicrobiaceae bacterium | reverse complement strand
CCGCACAACCTGGCCACGTGGTTCCTGGGCGAGGGCAAGGGTTGTCGAGGGGCCCGCCTGGTGCCGGTGACGATCAACGGCACCGCTGGGTTCGGCAACTATCGCCTGACCAGGCCCGGCCTGTGGGAGCCGTTCGGTCTGCAGGTCATCGAAGTTGCCGGCGGACGCATCGTCGGCCACAACAACTTCCTGTATCCCGAGCTGTTTGCGCAGGTGGGTCTGCCGCCTCGCCTCGAAGCCTGAGGTTGCGTGCTGGCGTCGATCGGTCAGGTGCGCATCCTGAGACCCTGCGGGTCCAGCACCGGCTGGTGTTGGATGACCGCCGGCCGCCGCTTGCCGATGATCTCGATCTCGAACCCGCTGCCCGAACCACGACCCGGCTCCGGTGCGGCGTCGGCCAGTTCGGTGGGGATGTAACCCAGCGCCAGCGACACGCCCGAGTAGTGCGCGTAGCCACCGGACGTGATCCATCCGACCACCTGGCCGTCGTGCCACACCGGCTCGTCACCGATCACGTCGGCGGGCGCATCGGGATCGACCTCGACGCTGAACATCACCAGCTTGCGCTTGGGTCCGCCGGACGCGATCTCGGCCTCCACTGCCTGGCGCCCGATGAACTCGTGATCGAACTTCAGGACGCGGTCCATGCCTGCCTCGAGGGGCGTGTAGATGGGCCGGTACTCGCGGAACCACGTACCGAAGTTCTTTTCGAGCCGCATCGTGATCAGCGCCCGGAACCCGAACAACCGCATGTCGAATTCCTGACCCGCATCCCACAACCGGTCGAACAGGTACCGCTGATGCTCGGGCTGCATCCATATCTCGTAGCCCAGATCACCCGAGTAGGTCATGCGCGACAGCCACACTGGCGCCATGCCCAGATCCACCTTGCGGAACGCCATGAACGGGAAGTCGGCGGTGGCCAGCGAGGTGTCGGTCAGCTTCTGCAGCACGTCTCGCGCGCGGGGGCCGGCCACAGTCAGCCCCACCATCGAGAGTGCCAGCACCTGGAACTGGATCGGGTTGCTGCCGGACTGGCTCGAGGGCAGGTGATCGATGAACCAGCGCGGGTGGTGCACCTCGGCGGCCTGCGAGCCGAACAAGAAGAACTCGTCGGGCCCCACGCGGGACACCGAGAACTCGCCCACGATGCGCCCCTGCGGATTCAGCATCGCGGTCAGATTGGTGCGCCCGATCTTGGGCAGCGCATTGGTGAACAGGCTCTGTAGCCACGCCGCCGCGCCGTCTCCGCTGACCTTGTACTTGGCGAAGTTCGATGCCTCGCTGAGGCCTACTCGCTCGCGCACCGCGCGACTCTCTTCGGCCACCAGGTCGAAGGCGTTCGAGCGGTAGAAGGTCACGTCTTCGATCGGTGCTTCGCCAGCCCGTTGGAACCACAGCGGATGCTCCAGCCCGAACCCTGCGCCCCACACCGCGTTGTGCTGGGTGAGTCGGTCGTAGATGGGCGTCGTGTGCAGCGGGCGCGCAGCCGGTAGCTCCTCATTGGGGAACGTGATGCGGAACCGGCGCGAGTAGTTCTCGCGCACCTTGGCGTTCGTGAACGCCAAGGTCGCATAGTCGCCATAGCGGGCCACGTCCATGCCCCAGATGTCGCCGTCGGGGTCGCCGTGCACCATCCAATTGGCCAACGACAGACCGACGCCGCCGCCCTGCGACAGACCGGCCATGACCGCACACGCAGTCCAATACCCGCGTAAGCCCTTGATCGGCCCGACCAACGGGTTGCCGTCGGGACTGAACGTGAATGGGCCATTGATGATCTTCTTGATGCCGGCGCGGCCGACGGCGGGGAAGTGGTCGAAGCCACGCTCGAGCTCGGGCGCGATGCGATCGAGATCATTGGGCAGCAGCTGGAACACGAAGTCCCACGGTGTCTGCTTCGGCGCCCACGGCACGGCGGCCTGCTCGTACGTACCCAGCAAGATGCTCTCGCCCTCTTGCCGTGCGTAGATCTCGCCGGCGAAGTCGATCATGTGCGGCAACTCGCGACCGGTGCTGCGGTTGTACTCGATGACCTCGGGCATCGGCTCGGTCATCAGGTAGTGGTGCTCCATGGCCAGCACCGGCAGCTCCAACCCGGCCATGCGCCCGACTTCACGTGCCCACAGCCCCCCTGCATTCACGACGTGCTCGGCCTGGATGGTGTGCTCGCGGTCGGTGATGACATCCCATGTGCCGTCGGCCCGCTGGGCCAGGTCGGTGACCCACGTGTCCAGGTACACCTCGGCACCGCGATTGCGCGCACAGATCGCATATGCATGCGTGACGCCATACGGGTCGACGCTGCCTTCGTCCTCGTCGTACAGCGCGCCGACGAAGTACTTCTCTTCCAACAGCGGGTTCAGTTCCTTGGCTTCCTTCATGGACATGATCTCCATGTGCATGCCCAAGTAGCGGCCACGCGCCTGCGCCATGCGCAGCCAATCCAGTCGCTCGGGTGTATCGGCCAGTTGCAGGCCACCCGGCAGGTGGATGCTGCAGTTCTGGCCCGACTCGGCCTCGATCTCTTTGTACAGCTTGACGGTGTACTGCTGCAGCCGAGCCACGTTCGGGTCACCGTTCAAGGTGTGCATGCCGCCAGCCGCGTGCCAGGTGGAACCAGCAGTCAGCTGTTTGCGCTCTAACAGCACCACGTCGGTCCAACCCGCTTTGGTCAGGTGATACAGCACGCTGGTGCCGACGACACCTCCGCCGATGACGACGACCTGAGCTGATGACTTCATCGAACGCTCCTGAGATTCAAGACGAATGGGATCAGTACGAGAGGGATCAAAGACGAGGGGGATCAGTACCAGTGCAGCTCAGTAGTCGGTGGCGACGCCGCCCTCGCCGGCCCGACGGGCGACGAAGGCATCGAGCTCTTCACGGATCGTGGGATCCATGACCGGCGGCTGGTACGCATCAAGGAACCGGGTGACCAGTGCCTTGGCCTTGTCGGGCGCCTGCGGGCTGCCCGCTTCCTGCCAGCTCTCGTAGTTGCGCCAGTCGCTGATCAGCGGCTTGTAGAAGGCGTTTCGGAAGCGGTCTTGCGTGTGCTGAGTTCCGAAGAAGTGGCCACCGGGCCCGACGCTCTCGATGGTGTCGATGGCGAAGCTGTCGGCATCGACCACCATGGGCTCCATCATCTGCGTGACCATCTGCAACAGGTCGGCGTCCAGCACCATCTTCTCGAGGCTGGCGTGCAGGCCACCCTCCATCCAACCCGCGCCGTGCATCATGAAGTTGACGCCACCCATCACGCAACCCCACAACGAGAACACGCTCTCGTACGCTGCTTGCGCATCGAGAGCGTTGGCGGCGCACACGTTCGAACTGCGATACGGCAGCGAGTAGCGCCGAGCCAACTGGCCGCCGACCATTGCCGTCTTCACATACTCGGGCGTGCCGAAGGCCGGGGCGCCCGACTGCATGTCGACGTTGGACGTGAACCCGCCGTACACCGCCGGGGTTCCGGGGTTGATGCACTCCATGAACGTGATGCCGGC
>JANNFQ010000700.1:0-3515 GCA_031380045.1 Acidimicrobiaceae bacterium | reverse complement strand
AGCACAGTTCACGCCCGCTGCCACCCGGCCGTTCGATCCACTCGCCGTCGTGCCAGCCGCGAGCCCGCGAGCCCAGGGCATCGTGGTGCTGCCGGGCGCACGCCGGGCCGCCGGTGCCGTGAGCAGCGATGTGGATCTCGTCCACCGTGGCCAGCAGACCAGCCAGGTGACGCGCCATCACACCGCTGAGACCAGGTGCCAGCGCTGCGCCCACCACCAACCTGGCCTCGTTGGCCACCGCTCGGTCGTGCAGGGTGAGCAGCTGCTCGACATCGTCGGGATCGTCGCTCAGGCTGACCACGTCGCGGCCATCGTCCAGCAGCATCATCGCCAGTTCGAACTGCGGGGTCGGGCTGGCCAGGACGACCAGGTCGACCACACCCAGATCGCCGGCCGAATCCAGCACCACGCCACCCAGCCGGCGGCCGGCCCTGACCGCGGCGCCGATGGCGATGTCGAACCAGGCGACGCGAACCGACCGGTCGCGCAGCACGCGACCCACTGCCTGCCCGGTGACCCCGCACCCCACCACGGCAACGATGGGCGCGTGGTCGAGCGTGCGTTGTGGCCCGGTCACTCCGGCAGGCTGCGGGCCATTCGCTGCAGGCTGAGCATCGACGGTCATGAGCGCGGAACGCGCATCTCTTTCCAGCCACCCTCTTGGGGCGGAACGCCACCCTCGCCGCGCAACCGCAACGTGCCCGCGATCAGGCTGGCCAGCGACAATGCCATCAGCGCCCGTCTGACCAGTCTCACGTGTCGCCTTCCTGCATCGATGCGGCCGACACCGAGTTGCCAGCGAGAACACAGCGTACTCCCGCCGACCAACGGTCTTTCCGGAGCCACATCAGTCGAGCGCGCTGCCCTGCGATGTACGATGACTTAACCAGTTCATACTATGAGCGGAGAGCCTTGTGACATCCAGCTACCTCATGAAAGTCACCTCGAACGGGCAGGTGTCGATTCCTGCCGCAGCGCGCAAACGGTGGCACACAGAACGGGTGGTCGTCGTCGATCTCGGCGACCGGATCGTCATGCGCCCCACCGGCGACGATCCAGTCCGTGAGCTGGTGGGCAAGTACGCCACGAACGGCCCGTCCACCGATGAGGCTCGACGTCAGGACCGTTCGATCGACGGCGAGATCGAACGCCGCAAGACCCCGTGATTCTCGACTCGTATGCGGTCCTGGCGCTCCTGAAGGGCGAGCCCGCTGCCAGCCCCGTGTCGAACCTGCTCGGCGACCACAGCGATGCGCGTCTGACGGCGGTGGGGGTAGCCGAAATCGTCGATCACCTGATTCGTCTCGTCGGCGTCTCCGAGGACGAAGCAGCACTGGACATCGCGCAGCTCGGGCTTGCCGACGCGTTGCCGGTTGATGCGTCGATGGCCACTGCCGCCGGCGCGCTGCGAGCCCGCCACTACCACCGACGCCACCGCGCCGTCAGCCTGGCGGACTGCGTCGCTGCCGAGGCGGCAAGGATCTGCGGTGTTGCACTCGTCACGGCCGACCCGCCTCTGCTCGACCTCTGCCACGAGGAAGGCATCGATCGAATCGCGCTGCCCGACACCGCAGGCCGACTGTGGACCGAGTGACCCCGGACTACGGCTGATGAGAAGTCCGCGACTGAACGTGTTACCCGGATCGGGGACTTGCGGACCTGGGGGAAGCGAACTCGGTGGTCCTTGCGATCCCTACCAGGAATTTGCAGTGGGGCTACACAGAATCGAACTGTGGACCTCATCCTTATCAGGGATGCGCTCTAACCGACTGAGCTATAGCCCCGCTCTCGGCAGGTCGACACGCTACCGGGATGACCAGCTACATCTCAACCGAGTTGGTCGGGTCGTCGTCGTTGGCAGGCTGATCGGGATGCATGGCGTGTCGCAACCGTGACCGCATCGACGGCGTGGTGGTGGTGGACCGGGCCATGACCTCTTCTTCGAGGACGCTGACCCTGATACCGCCGACCAAGTCGGTGATCAGATTGAACACGGTGGCCACGAACACCGCCATGCCGGTCAGGAACAGCGCCCCGAACAGACCGGCGACCCACGCATTGTGGTACAGCTCGCCACCGTTGAACTCGAAGGTCGACCATCCGAACTGCTCGAAGAACTTCTCGACGTTGTCGACCGTGCCAGTGGCATTGGCCACGTTCCACAACAGCACTCCCGAGGTCAGGCACACGATGAACAGGATCGTGTTGAACACCAGGGCCACCTTGAACACGCTGAACGTGTCGACATGGCGCACGACGCGGGTCACCCGACGAACTCGGGGCTTGCCCCGCTGGAACGCCACCGGCCGCTGCAGCGGGCGTTGCGGCAACAGCATGCCGGTGCTCTCGTCAACGTCGGCCCCGGTGAGCGCGGCCGGCATCGCCACCGTGGGTGCAGGGGCGAACCCCGCCAGCGGCATGGCCTGAGTGCGCTCGGGCTGCACCGGCCCCGGGAACAGGTCGGGCACCACGATGGCGGGCGGCGAGAACTCGACCAGCTCGGTCGGCACATCGACATCCACTGCCGAGGCCGGCTGACCCGGTGCCGTGTGAACGACAGGGGAAGCGCCGGCCACCGCAACAGCGGCAGCTGGCCGAACCGTGGCTGCTGAATCGTCGGCGGTCACAGGTCGAACGAGGTTGCCGGTGCCGGTGCCCGTGCCGTTGCCTGCATGCGCTGACGTGGACGGCGATGGCAGGTCGAGGACCGCGGCCCGCGACAGCTGTTCGGCCGATGGCGCCGGCAACGGCAGGCTGGGGTCGGCCTCGATGATCGCCGGCAGCGCGATGGGCATGGGGGTCAGGGCCTGCTGGTCGGGCTCGGGTTCGGCCAACTTGTTGAGGCGTTCCAGCACATCGGCTTCGCGCTTGGGCGTCACCGACCTGGGTGCCCGCTTCTTGACCGTGCCCGCTTTGGCGCCACCAACCCGTGGCTCTTTGGCCGACGAACCGCCGGGCTTGTTCGGCGTCACCCCGGAAGCCGGGGCGCGCGATGGCGACGTCTGCTGCGCGCTCGGGTCGCCAGTCGTCACGACACGAGCATAGAGAACCACGTGGCTCTGCCCAGCGCGCCTCGGATCACGGCCCGTCACTGGCCCGTGCCCGGGCACGGACCCGACCCAGCGTGACCACGACCGTCACCTCGAATCCGTGCTGCTGATAGGACACCAGGACTGCCCCGTTGCTGGCGGCCAGTTGCGCGGCCGCGGCGAGGCCACCTGTTACTCCTGCCAGCGCAGCTGCATCGGCCGCCGTTTGCGCTTGTTGCCGGTCGACGATCACTGCCCCGGCATCTGCCAAGCCCACCGCCACCAGCGCCGCCAGCACGACCACCACTGCTACCAGCAACACAGCCTGACCACGATCGCGATTGTGTTCGCGAGATTGCATCGCACACCTCCTGGACGGTCTCTGATCGAGATCAGTGACTGCGAGTCATCGAGGTGCCCGATGGCGGGCACGATTGGGTGCCCGGTGGGCGCCGAATGAGGAAGTGCTACTCGTCGTCGTCGTCG
>JANNFQ010000365.1:0-2400 GCA_031380045.1 Acidimicrobiaceae bacterium | reverse complement strand
CGGCGCGCATCTTGATCAACCTGCATCGCGACCGGGCGATGCATCTGCCGGTCGGCACCGTGGCACCGCCGTACTTCGAGTGGGCGCGGATGATCGAGGCGATGGCGAACGGTTGTGTCGTGGTGACCGAACCATCGGAGGGCTTCGAGTCGCTGCAGGATGGGGTGCACTTCGTGCAAGCAGAGGTTCACGACATGGCCGATGTCATCGACGGATTGCTGGCCGACGAAAGCCATCGTCGGGCCATCGCCGATGCCGCACACGCTGCTGTCACCGGGCCGCTCGAGTTGCACAACTCACTGGGGCCGCTGCTGGACCGACTCGAACGTGATGTGCTGCCGCGGCTGTCGCAACACGCGGCGACCAGTCGTCCGACGCGCGGCCTGTGGCGGCTGGGCGGCAGCCGAGTGACGCCGCCGGTTCGGTTGGGACCGTTCCGTCCCTATCTCGAATTGCAGCGTCATGCCAAGCACTTGGCCTTGGCCGAGAACAGTGCGCTACGTACGTTGGATGCAACGTCGTGTCTGCTGAAGCACGGCGCCATGCAATACATCGAACGCGTCGAGACCGCGGCCTACGCGTCGGCGCAGCCAGAGGTGTCGGTCATCGTCACGCTGTACAACTACGCCGACGTGGTCATCGAGACCCTCGACAGCATCATCGCCAGCGAACAGGTCGCGTTCGAGGTGATCGTGATCGATGATCACGCAACCGATCACAGCCGGCAGGTCGTACGCGCCTTCGTGCAACAGCATCCGGACGTGCCGATGGTGTTGCTGGGCAAGGATGCCAACGAGGGTCTGGCTGCAGCTAGAAACACCGGCTTCAGTGAAGCCCGAGCGCCACTCGTGATGGTGATGGACGCCGACAACACGATCTATCCCCTGTGTCTCCATCGACTGGCCGACGCCCTGCAGTCGGACCCGCAAGGCGACGCGGCCTACGCGATCCTAGAAGACTTCGGCTCGCAACGGAACGTGCGCAGCGCGCTGGCGTGGGACGTCGGTCGCCTGTGCGCGGCCAACTACATCGATGCGCAGGCGATGTGGCGGCGCGAGTCGTGGCAGCGGTTGGGTGGATATCGAGACGACGACGATCACGTGTTCGGCTGGGAAGACTGGGACTTGTGGTTGCGCGTCGCCGAATCGGGCGGGCATGCGGTGCACGTCACTCAGATCCTCGGTCGCTATCGAGTGCAGTCGGGTTCGATGATCGCGCTGACCAACCTGGCGACCGACGAAGCCATCGACACGATTCGGCAGCGCTACGCCGCGCTGCCCTGGCCACCGCGCCAGCCGTAACGGCTGCGCGGCGGAAGAGCCGTGGCAGCCAACCTTTGCCTGCCTGCGGTCGCCAAAGAGCCGGCGGTAGGGGACACTTCGAGATGCGCCGATCGGTGCTCTCTCGCTCGCTCGAGGTGGAGGAACTACCGCGCTGTCGATCTGAGTCGCACCCGAGCGGCTTGTCAGGCAGTCGCGACGAGCCTCCACGGCAGCCCTTCGGTTTCGAGCACGCCAGGAAGAAGCCCTTCGGCCGCACGCTCCGAGAGCCACACCTCAGCACGCAGGTCAAGGGCTGCAGCCGTTGCCTCCAGGTTGAGCAGGTTCAGGTGCGGGTGGCGTCGAGCGACCTCCGCCATGACGGGAACGGCTCGGCGAGGATCCGGTAGGCCAATGTCCTCGCGAAGCTCGAGCAAGCTCAGGATCGCGCGCTCCTGCTCGGCGCGTGGAAGCTGCTCGAACGGACTGAGCGCTGACCGCCCGCTCCTGCGACTTCCGCTCGGCAGGCGCGGTAGTACCAGCACGAGGTTGTGTACAACCTCAGCTGACGTCGTCCAGTCGGGAGGCCGACCAGCAGCTCCTCGACGAGAAGCCGGTCGTCCAGCAGGACGACCGCGTCAACAGGCCTTCGCCGCTACTGATCTGCAAGGTCGGGGTCGTCGATCGCGGATAGCCCGAGCTCGTACCTGTCCGCGAGCACTCGCCGAAGCTCGCGCCGTGCCGACTTCACGCCTCCTGGCACGATGAGCGCCGCATTGCCGAGATCGATGAACCCGACCTCGCCCCCGTCGTCGATCCCCCAACGGTGCCGTAGCTCGGCAGGAAGACTGGTCTGGCCTCGAGGCGACACCTTGACGTTGCTCGTGGCGCTCACAACTGCATTGTAAGCATTGGGTAGGCACAATTGCCCGACCTCGCAAAGCTCGAGATCGGCGTGCCGGTCGGTGGCGGGGCCAACGTTGCCTGACTCGGCAGCAGTTCAGCGTGGGTCGGCGCGGCGATCGGTCTTGGCCTCGATGGCCAGGTCGTGTTCCACCATGCGACGGACGAGTTCGGGGAAGGTGACCTCGCGCTTCCATCCCAGCTTGGTCTCGGCCTTCGATGCATCGCCGACCAGCAG
>JANNFQ010000357.1:0-8609 GCA_031380045.1 Acidimicrobiaceae bacterium | reverse complement strand
GTTGCGAGTGGAGGTGCGCGGTGCGCTGGCCAGCGGCGAGCGTGTGACGCATGTGGCCGGGGCCGTCGGTCGCACCGGCGATCTGGCCGGTACCGTCGGCGCCTTGTTCGCCCAGAGCTGCATCGACGGTCGGTGCCCGCCAGGTGTCACCGTGGCCGGCGCCGATGCATCGCTCGGTGCCTGGTTGATGGGTGAGGCAGCGGCGTCTGGCCTGCAGTTGCAGGAGTACACGGGCGTCGCCCGAGCAAGCGAATGGTGAGGCGCTGATGACCGCAACCACAACAGATCCGGCGCTGTTGGCGTCGTCACAGGCCGCACCCGAGACGGGCCTGCGCCTGCCCTGGCTGCCAGATGGTCGCACCGTGCTGCTGCCCGGCCGAGGCGAGACCTACGCCCGCATCCACCGTCACCCCGATGCCTCGCGCCCCACGGTGCTGATGCTGCACGGCTGGACCGCCAGCGCCGACCTGCAGTTCTTCACCGCCTATCGCCAGGTGTGCCAGCACTACTCGATGGTCGCCATCGACCATCGCGGCCACGGGCGCGGGTTGCGTTCGGCGACCCCGTTCCAACTGGAAGATGTGGCCGACGACGCGGCTGCGCTGGTGCGCGAACTGGGCATCGACCAGGTCATCACCGTCGGCTACTCGATGGGCGGCCCGGTCAGCATGCACTTGGCCAAGCGCCATCCGCAGCTGGTCGCGGGCATGGTCGTGCAGGCCACGGCCCTGGAATGGCGCGCCACCCGGCGCGAACGCATCCGCTGGAAGACCGTCCGCCTGATCGGGCCGATGCTGCGCTCGTGGGCATACCCGCGATGGTTGCGCTACGGCATCGTGAAGCTGCTGGGTGCCGACCACGAGTTGGTCGAGTTCGTCCCGTGGCTGGAGGCCGAAATGCGGCGCAACGACACCCTGGCCGTGGTGCAGGCCGGTCGTGCGCTCAGCCGCCACGACGCCCGCCCGTGGGCTTCGTCGCTGGGCAAGCCGGCCGCATCACTGATCACCACGAAGGACCGGCTGGTGCGGCCCCGCAAGCAACGACAGTTGGCCGAGGCGCTGCATGCGCACGTGATCGAGATCGAGGCCGACCACCTGTGTACCTGGGAGAACCCCACCCAGTTCGGCGACGCCACCCTGGCCCTGCTCGACCACCTGACCGGCCGCACCCTTCCGGCCTAGAGAGTGTCGGGGTCGTCCTTGGTCACGGCGATCTCGAGATCGCTGAGCCGCTCGTTCATCCGCTCGACGGCTTCGGTCAGCCGGTCGAGATGATCGCCGATCTCGCTGGTCGTGGCCACGTCGGCCAGTGACAGGCGCACGCTGGCGATCTCGCGGGCCAAGAACTCGGTGTCGGCCTGAGTGCGCTCGGCCACGCGCCGATCGTTGTCGGTCTGCGCTCGGTCGCGCTGCTCTTGACGGTTCTGTGCCAGCAGGATGAGCGGTGCTGCGTATGCGGCCTGGGTGGAGAACGCCAGGTTCAGCAGGGTGAACGGGTACTTGTCCCAGCGCAGCGCCACCGAGGCGACGTTGAGGGCGATCCAGACGACGACGATGGCGGTCTGGATGACCAGGAACCGGGCGGTGCCCAGGGTGCGGGCGATGGACTCGCTGAACCGCCCGAACGCCTCGTTGTCGTAGTGCACCTCGAACACGCGCCGGTGGCGGGGGTTGCTGAGATCGTCGCGGCGGGTCATCGGTCCCACCCCGCAGTGCCGACTCGGCGGCGCTGGCGCCAACCGGTGGGCAGGGTGCGGTCGAGCACATCGTCGACCGTGATTGCCCCCACCAGGCGGCCGGCCTCGTCGCAGACCCCCACGGCCAGCATGTTGTAGCTGGCCAACCGCTCGGCCACGTCACGCTCGCTGAGGTCGGGCGAGATGGTGGGCTCTTGTTCCAGGCAGCGTCCCAACTCCATGCTGGGCGGCTCGCGCAGCAGACGCTGGAAGTGGACGACACCCAGGTAGGTGCCCGTGGGCGGCTTGTACGGAGGCTGCACCACGAAGACCTGGGCGGCGATGCTGACCAGCCAATCGGGGTCGCGGATCTCGGCCAACGCCTCGGCCACCGTGGCGGTGGGGCCCAGGATGACGATCTCGGGCGTCATCAGCGAACCGGCGGTGCCGTCTTCGTAGGCCAGCAGGCGGCGAATGACGTCGGCATCTTCGTCGTCCATGGCGTCGAGGATGCGGGTCCGTTGCTCGCCAGGCATCTCGGCCAGCAGGTCGGCCAGGTCGTCGTATTCCATCTCTTCCAGCACGCTGATCAGGCGTTCGAGGTCGAGGCCCTCGATCATGCGCAGCTGTTCTGCCTCGGGCAACTCTTCCAGCAGGTCGGCCAGCCGCTCGTCGTCCATGGCCGCAGCCAGCAGCTTGCGGTTGGCCAACGGCAGGGCCCGAACGACCGACGCCACGTCGCTGGGGTGCATGTCGCGCAGGCGGGCCGCCTCGGCCGCCATCTCGCCGCCGGGGCCGGTGGCGCCGAACACACCGGGCACATCGTCGTAGTCGAGCAGCCGATAGCTGGGCCGGCGCCGCAACGCCGACCGGCGCGCCAGGCGTACCTTGGCGATCTCCCACCAGGTCTGGCGGCCGTCGCCGCCGGGGCGCAGGGCGACATCACTGACCGTCTCGTCGCCCACCTTGCGATCGATGATGTCGCGACCGATCAGCAGTTCGCCCGAGCGCGGCTTGAACGGATTCAGGTCGACATCCCAGCTGCGCAGCCGGGCACCGTCGCCGTCGAGGGTGCCGATGCGGGCGATGTTGACGAAGATGCGGCGGCGCTGGCTGGTGGCGACGAAGCCCAGCACGCGCGGGGCCATGCCCCGTTGCGGGGGGATGACCACGATGTCGTCGAGGCGCCCGATGTGGGCCCCCCCGGCGTCGAGCAGGGGCAGGCGCATCACCCTGAACGCGTAGATGAGGTCGCCTGCCATGGGCCAAGGCTACCCCGTGCATCGTCGCAGGTACGGGTAGGTTCTCACGTCGCCGACCGGTCGTTTCCCGGCCCGTTCGGCAGGCCCGTTCAGCCGGCCCGTCAGCCAGCTGGCCTGATGCCCACCAGTGTGTCGCTGAACGCGACGCCTCCGCCCCAGTCGGCGCGGGTATCGCTGGTCAGCGAGTTCGCCACCTTGCCGTCGGGATGCTGCCGGCTCCACCACCCCCACGGGATGGCGACGACCCTGGTGCGCAGCCGTTCGGTGATCTTCACGGGCACCCGTACCGACCCGCGATCGTTGTGCACCTCGGCCATCTGGCCGTCGACCAGCCCCAGTGCCAGGGCATCGTCGGCCACCATCTCGAGGTAGGGGGCACCCTCGAGCGGACCGTGCTTGGGCAGCTGCGAGTAGCTGGCGTTCAGGAATCGGGTGTGCTGCTTGGGAGTCAGCAGCGAGAACGGAAAACGCTGCGCGAGCTGCGGGTTTCCGGCCGCGGACTCGGCGGCGGGGGTGTACGTGGGCAGGGCCGGATGCCCCGATCTGGCCAGCCGATCGCTGCTGAGTTGCACCTTGCCTGACGGGGTGGGGAACACGCCGTCGGCGAACGGGCGCCCGTCGGCCGGGTACGGCGACCGCACGAACCCCTCCTTGCGCAGCAGCTCCAGATCCACGGTGGGCAGCGCGTCGCGCAGCACCGTCAGGTCGTCGTCGAACAGGGCCGGCTCGGTGAAACCCATTGCCGCCGCCAGCCGGCGGTGCAGCTTGCTGTTGCTGACCGATTCGCCGACCGGTGCGATCGCTGGCTGGTTCCAGCCCGGGTACAGGTGACCCCACGGCATGACCACATCGACCGCTTCGATCTGAGTGGTGGCCGGCAGCACGATGTCGGCATACCGGGCGGAATCGGTCATGAACTGCTCGTGCACCACGGTGAACAGGTCGTCGCGCAACAGGCCCTGGCGTACCAGTTCGGTGTTCGGCACCACCACCAGTGGATTGACGCCGATCATCACCAGGGCGTGCACGCCCGGCGCCATGGTGGTGTCGGTCAGCACCTCACCCAGTCGCACCATGTCCAGGCCGCGAGGCATCGGGCCGGTGGCCAGATCGGGGCGGGTGAGTGCGTGGTAGTCGACCAGTTCGTCGTTCCACACGCCTCCGCTTCGCGAGAAACCACCGCCGGGGTCGCGCCATGCACCAACCAGCGCCGGCAGGCAGGCCAGGGTGCGGAAGAACATCGCACCGTGCTCGTGGTGTTCGGCGCCGATCAGGGTGCGAATTGCCGCCGGCCTGGTGGTGCCGTAGGCCCGAGCCAACTCCTCGACCTCGTCGACCCGCAGCCCGCACACCTCGGCTGCCCGCTGCGGACTCCACTCGGCCACGTGCGCAGCGAGCTCGTCGTAGCCCTCGGTGTGATCGCGCACCCATTGGTGATCGATGAGCTGATCGCGGATCAACACGTGCATCATCGCCAGCATCAGGGCCACGTCGGTACCGGGCAGCGGCTGCACGAACCAGTCGGAGGAATCGGCGGTGATGGTGCGGATCGGGTCGATGACCACCACCCGGGCGCCCTGGGCGCGGGCCGCCTCGATGGTGGGCCACAGGTGCCGGTTGGTCAGACGGGTGTTGGTACCCCACAGGATGATCAGCTTCGAATGGCGCAGCTCGCTGGCGTCCAGCGACTTGCCCGTGCCGTTGGTTGCTGCCGCACCGGCGCCGGCGGTGGCCCCGCACAGTGCGCCCAGCACGCGCGACGCACCGATCCGGTGCCAGAAGCGGTCGCCGAAGAACAGCGCCAGCAGGCTCTGGTTGCCGGCGCTGACGTAGGGCATGATCGCCTCGGCGCCGTGCGTGCGGATGATGTCGTGGAACTGGGCGCCGATCTGGTCGAGCGCCTGCTGCCAACTGATCGGCTCGAACTCGCCGTCTCCCTTGGCGCCTACCCGACGCAGCGGCCTGGTGATGCGAGTGGGGTCGTAGACCCGGTCGATGAACCGGTTCACCTTCGGACACAACTCGCCCGCGCTGAACGGGTGGTCGGGGTTACCGCGCAACTGCACGGCCACGCCTTGCCGCACGGTGACGTGCCAGCCACAGCTGTCGGGACAGTCGTGATGGCAGGTGCCGTGGACGACGGTCGTGGCGATGTCTGTGTCGGTCGCAGTCACGACGGCAGTGTACGACGGGCGGTGGCACCGCTCTGGCGGGATTCGGCTCAGGTCACCTGGTCAGGTCACCAGGTCAGGTCGACAGCACCGGGCGCAGCACCTCGCCGGCGAGTTCGACCGCTTCGACATCGTGCGAGTCGACCATGTTGAACACGATGCCGTCCAGGCCGGCATCCAGCAAGGTCTGCACCTGTTGCTGGACTGACGCAGCGTCACCAAGGATGAACATGCCCCGCAAGCGGGTCTGCAGCTCGTCGGGCATGTCGCTGAGCCTGCCGCCCAGGCGAGCCGTGACCTTGGCCTCGGCTTCTTCCATTGTTCGTCCGACCACCAGCGTGCCCAGGCGGGTACGGCAGATGCTGGCCGGATCGCGGTCCAGGCGTTCGCAATGGCTGTTCAGCACATCCATCAGATGGCGCACGGCCGAGGGCTCGCCGAACACGTTGCACGCATCGCCGTATTGGGCCACCATGCGCAGCGTCTTCTTCTCGCCGCTGCCACCGATCAGGATGGGCGGCCCGCCGGCCTGCACTGGCTTGGGCACGTTGAACGCGTCCTTCACCTGGAACCACTTGCCGTCGAAGGTGGTGGTGTGATTCGTGAACATGCTCTTGGCGATCTGCAGGCCCTCTTCCAGCTTCTCGAAGCGATCGGTGAACGTGCCGAACGGGAATCCGTACGCGTCGTGCTCTTGTTCGAACCAGCCGGCACCGATGCCCCAGATGGCCCGACCCTTCGAAATGACGTCGAGACAGCTGACCGTCTTGGCCAGGAACGCCGGATTGCGATACGTCATACCGCCCACCATGCATCCCAGGCGCACCTTCGATGTGCGGGCGGCGATGGCCGACAGCAAGGTGTACGCCTCGAACATCTCCTGGTCGGGCGCACCGAGCATGGGAAGTTGGAAGAAGTGGTCCATCACGAAGACGCTGTCGAAGCCACTGGCCTCGGCAGCGACTGCGGTGGCGGCGATGGTCTCGAACAGTTCGTCGGCAGCGACGCCGGGATAGGTGAAGTTGGGGATCTGCAGTCCCATGCGGATGAGCGGAGTGGTGTCAGACATGAAATGACTCTACGTCATTTATTCGATAGTCGACAACGAGGACGAGAAGTGCGTTGACACGGGGAGCGCCGAAGTGGACACTTCGCTGGGGGTCACGACAGGGGACATGATGGACGACAAGCTGTGGGAGAAACTGGCCGCGCTCGGGGGCGTGGTCTTCGTGGTGCTCAACGTGGTGGGGACGATCGCCCAGGGCGCCCCGCCGGCTGCCGGTGATACCAACGACGAGGTGCTGGCATGGTTCGCCGACAACGAGTCGGGCATCAAGATCGCGGGGTTCCTCGGTGCCCTGTCGATCATCGGCCTGGTCTGGTGGTTCGGCTCGCTGTGGCGCAGGATGTCGCGTGCCGAGCAGGGCAACCACCGCCTGTCGATCGTGGCACTGGTCGGTCTGGCGGGCAGTGCCACGTTGTTCGCGGCCTCGACCGCGGTCCTGGCAACAATTGCGATCCAGGTGGACGAGGTCGGTGCCGACGGCGCCAGGTTCTTCTACGTCCTGTCGATGGTGCTGCTGGCGATGGCCAGCGCCTTCGTGGTGACCCATCTGGCAGCGGTGAACGCGCTCAGCCTGCGCACCGGTCTCCTGCCGAAGTGGGTCACTTGGCTGGGGTTGGTATCGGCAGCGGTGTTCCTGGTCTCGACGTTGGGTTCGACCACCGATGCCGATGCCATCGTGGTGTTCGGGTTCATCGGGTTCATCACCTGGGCGATCTGGCTGTTGGCCGTGGCTGTGCACATGTGGCGCACCGCCGACGCCAACTGACCAGGCGAAGCGCGGTTCGGTCCAGTCCCGACCATCAGACGGCTCGTTCGATGTCGATGCGGCCCACGCCCACACTGACGTCCAGGTCGATCGTGCCGATGCTGACGTCGTCGGGCGTCATGGTGCGGGTGTCGTCGTGGCGCAGGCCGTCGGCCACGTTGTTGCCATCGACCGTCAAGTCGCCGGCGCCCAGCTGGGTGTGGATCACCAACGTGGCATTGTCGGGCACGATCACCACCAGATGGCCGATGCCCACCTCGGCCTGCACCTGGAGGGCGGCGTACAGCTGATCCATGGGCACGTTGCTCAGATCCAGTCGCAGCTCGCCCATCCCCAGTTGCTGATTGCGTTCCGCCGCGGCGATGGTGTCGGCCGTGACCGTCCGCTCGCCCACGCCGCCGTCGAGGTCGGGGTGGGTGATGAACAGACCGGTCGTGACCACGGCCAACAACGCGACCAGAGGCAGCGCCATCCAGCTGCGATTCACGATCGCGCTGACGGTGGCGCCGACCGCAGTGCTGACCAGCGAGACGATCAGGGTGGTCAGGACACTGATGTCCCACCAATCGAGGGCGTCGCCGGCGCTGGCAACCCCGATGAAGGCCACCACTGCCAGGGCCACGATCGATCCCACCGGACGCCGCCGCCGACGCGGGCGGATGTCGTCGATCTGCAACGGACGGGCGGCCGACCACGGAGAGCCGGGGGTCGTCGAGAGGGCCGCGGTCGTCACAGTGGTCACAGTGGTCGGCGTGTCGGCGACCGGCATCGGCGAGGCGGGCGACGAAGGCGGTGGTGGTGTCGCTGATCCGGTGGGTCGATCGGCCTGGTTGTTCGACCGCATCAGGCCGGGTGCGACCCACAGCAACACACCCACGGCGATCAGGCCCACACCCCACGAGAAGCCGCCCAGGAAGAACCACGATCCGAACGATCCGACACCGCCGGCCACCAGCACCAAGCCGATGGCGACGTACAGCGGCACGCGGCGGCGATCGCGGACGATCTGCTCCAGCGACATCGCTTCTTCCGGCCGTTTGGGCAGCAAGACCCATGCAGCCACGTAGGCGATGGCGATGATCGGCAGCACCAGCGTAGAGATGGCCACTGCGATGCGAGTGGTGCGAACATCGAATCCGTAGGTGCGGCTGAGGCCGGCGATGACGCCACCGAGCTTCTTGTCTGACGGATCGCGCGCCACGGGCAGCTGGTACCACCGGGGCTTGGGACCGGCGGGGGGAGCCGGCGGCGGGAAGGCGGGTGCATCGATGGTGACAGTTTGTTCGTCCATGCCATCAGGATCTGCCATCCGCTGGTCGGGCACCATCGGTGACCACCCTGGACCGACCCTGATCGCACCCTGAGACCGGTGCCCGAAGAACCAGGGTGACGCCCCGATGACACTGGTCGATCCGCCGTGCGACAATCGATGCATGCCCACCGCACTGTCGTTCAGCCGACGCGACGAGCGTCGCGTGCTGGCTGGCGTCGCCGGTGGCTTCGCCGACCGTCACGGCATCGATGCAGTGGTGGTCAGGTGCGCGATCGTCGTGCTGTCGTTCGCAGGCGGATTGGGTGTGGTGCTGTACGCGGTGCTCGCCCTGCTGTCGTCGGGCGATGTTCCCGGCGGCAACGTTCGATCCGGGTTGCGTCACCCCGACGATCAGGG
>JANNFQ010000286.1:0-2638 GCA_031380045.1 Acidimicrobiaceae bacterium | reverse complement strand
GAACCCGGAACCGACGTGGTCGTCGTCGAACCCGGAACCGACGTGGTCGTCGTCGAACCCGGAACCGACGTGGTCGTGCTCGGCGGCGAAAGCGTCGTGGTCGGCAACGCAGTGGTCGTCGGGGGCAGGGTCGTCGGGGGAGGGGCGACGCCGACGGTCCAGGTGATGCCGGCGGGGGTGTCGTTGGTGTCGGCGGTGATGGTGATCTCGGTGGTCCAGTAGCTGTCGGTGGCTCCGGCTTTGGTGCAGGCGAACCCGATCTTGTAGGCGCCGGCGGGCAGTGTTCCGGCTGGTGCGAATGCTGCGAAGGAGAATGTGGGGATGCCTGAGATCAGTCCGAGGGGGCTGGCTGATGGGTTCTTGTTGACCACGGCGGTGCCGCCGGCGTTGTCGAACAGCGGTGAGGCGAATGCGCCGGTGACGGGGTTGGGTCCGCTGGCGTAGGTGAGGGTGGCGACGTCGACTGTGGCTGAGACGAGGTAGGTCTGCCAGCGGTAGGCGGGGACGCCGGCGCCGCTGCCTTCACACGCGGCACCAGACGGTGGCACCATGGCGAATTCGGTGGCGCTGGCGCCGCCGGTGATCGGTCCGTTGGGTGTCGAGAACTGGACGGTTCCGAGGAATCCTGTGGCAGCTGTTGCGTGTCCGCCCGCGCCGAGTACGGCGATGCAGCTGAGGATCAGCATCGCTGCCGAGAACAGCGCACCGACCCGAGCCACATTGCGCGCACGCCGTCGCAACCTCGGGATGAAGCGAATCTTCGTGACGAGCTCGGTCATGTGGTTCCCTCGAGAATCGGCGGCCCGTGGGCAGCGTCGCGACCACCAACCGCCGGTGATCGACGCTCAAGCTAAGTGAGGTCGATGACGCAGAAGTGAACGCCACATGGCCGAGGAGTGGCCGTCCAGATGAACTTCAGACGGAGTGCATCACGTGTGCAGACCAACCCGACTGCGACCACGGTGCTCGTGATCTCAACGGGGTGTCAGGCTGTCTGCGCGACGTAGACGCCGGCGTCGGTGAAGTCGCCGATCCACACCTGATCTGCAAACTGCTCGACGGATGCCGGCTGCATCGAACCGTCCGGGTACATCAACCACAGGTCATCGTCGAATCGCGGTGGCATACCGGTGTTCGTCATGGCTGCTACGACGCGACCGTCGTGGTCCACTTGGATCACGGCCGTGGCTGGCACCGCCACGGCGACCACCGGCTGCGCATCGCTCGGCATCGCGATGGGACCCTGAGCGATGTGACTCGAATCGAGATCTCGACCTGCCCGGCTGGCGACGGCACGAGGGACGTTCAGCGACACTCCCTGTGCGGGCACGACGCCCCGCGCTGACACGATGAACAGGGCGCATCCGACCGCGCCGGTGGACCACCTGATGATCCGACTTCTGCTGTGCGCCATCTCGCCGTCTCACTCCGCCTCGTGCCTGCATCTGCATGTCGGCACAGATGGCGTGAGAGGCGATGAAAGGTTCTCGACCGAAAGTGTGTGGGGCGCGCAAAGGCCGCCACCGTGGGTGGCGGTTCATGAGACGAGTTGACCCGCGAGCGCAATGGGGCCCCGAGATCGACCGATCAGGTGGATGACGAGATGAACTCGCGAACGCGCTCGGCGGTCGCGTCGCGCGCATCGATCGACGCCGGGTCGATCGCGGTCTCGTCGATGGCCCGGTCGGAACCTTCGTCCGTCAGCAGAACGTCACGTGCCGCGCGGCGGCGCATCCTCCAGCGGATGAGGAGCAGTGAGATGTTCAGCACGACCACCATCACCAGCACGATCAACAGCCAAGGACGATGCTTGGTGATACTGGTGGCGACGACCGTCGGGCCAGCGCCCGACACGGCTGCACGCCACTCGGTGGGTCCGAATGCAGGCGACGGAATGACCACGCTGACGGTCTGTTGCCACGTCTGGCCGACTCCGATCAATCCTGGGTCCTCCAGTTCCAGGCTGACCAGGCTGTCGTCGGCCGCGCTGCGGCCGGCCGATGCGGAGACGCTGACCTGCTTCAGCGGTGTGGTGGCAAGGTTCTTCACCCTGACCGTCACCGAGTAGTTGGTCCGTCCACCCATCGCCGATCGCAGCGCATCGAGGGCTCCCTTCGGTGTCTCTCGCGCCACGATCGAGACAGCAACGAGGTCGCCGAACACCGGCGGATCGACCAGTGGCCCGACCGGGTGCCCGATCAGCACGATCGGGGTGACGGCGACCTCGCCCGAGTCCTTGCCGACCACGCGGATCACGCACGGGCAATCGACAGGTGGGACAGCCATCGGCATCTGCAAGGCCAACGGAGCATCGCCTCTGACTTCGACTCCCTCACTGGCCGACATGTTGCAATCGGCAGATCCGCGCCGAGCCTCGTTGCCACAGATCGAGATGGTCACGTACGGCGAGATGAAGCCATCGATGGTCAGCACGGTGTGGCCGTTCACCTCCACCTTCGGGCGGCTGGAACTGACGATCGGTCCGCTGGTGGTCGAGTCCGAGTCGGTGATGGGCGCGACCCCGAGCGCCATCAACAGCGGCAGCGCGAGCATGGTCCGTCGGAGCGGTTGCAACTGGCCTGTCACGTCTATTGGTGCTGTGGCTGGCGCTCGGGCTGCTGCTCGACGATCGGCTCTG
>JANNFQ010000254.1:0-10418 GCA_031380045.1 Acidimicrobiaceae bacterium | reverse complement strand
CATGTGGTCGCTGACACGGAGATCGCGACGGAACCACAGGATCGATCGAGACATGAGCGGTAGTGTCCCCTAGGGTCTCGTGACGTGCCACATCCTGGTCCTGATCTCGTCCTGTTGGTCCGCCACGGAACCACGCAGTGGT
The DNA here is from genome assembly GCA_031380045.1 of Acidimicrobiaceae bacterium. Taxonomy (GTDB): domain Bacteria; phylum Actinomycetota; class Acidimicrobiia; order Acidimicrobiales; family Ilumatobacteraceae; genus VFMC01. The sequence continues at coordinate 10,276 of JANNFQ010000254.1, read as the reverse complement.
CGGCGCAAGGCCGGCACACCGGCCGCACCGACATCGAGCTCACAGACGTCGGACGCGAGCAGACGTTGAAGTTGCGACCGGTGCTGTACCGACTGATCGACAGCCGACATGCCGAGGACCCACCCCAACCGCCGGTCGTCTTCACCAGCCCCCTGGCACGGGCCAAGCAGACGGCGGCAATCGCGATGCCCGAGCGCGACGCCGAGGAATCGCATCAGTTGACCGAGTTCGACTACGGCGACTACGAGGGTTTGACCACCGCCCAGATCCACGCTCGAGATCCAGGCTGGAACCTGTTCATCGAGGGTGCCCCGAACGGCGAGAGCATGGCCGCGGTATCGGCACGGTGCGACTCGTTCATCGCCAAGATGGAACGGATGGCTGCGGGCCGCACGGTGGTTGCGTTCACGCACGGCCACTTCAGTCGCATCCTGACCGCCCGGATGCTGGGCTTGCCGCCCCAGGCCGGGTCAGCCTTCTACAACGAGACCGCCACCGTCGCCGTGCTCGATCACCGCCGCGGCGAGCTGGTCCTGACGGGGTGGAACATCTCGGGCGACTGAGCGTCGGCGGACCAATCCGCCAGCGGTTGCGCACACCAGGGCGATGGCACTTCCGTAGGCCAAGCTCCACTCGGCACTGATGTGGTCGGCGATCCATCCGGTGATCGGCGCCCCGATGGGCGTGGTGCCCAGGAAGGCGACAGCACCCAGCGCCAGGATGCGACCACGCATCTCTGGAGGCGACTCGACCTGCGAGATGCCGTTCAGCGCAGCGATGAACGCAGCGCCGCCTGCACCCAGCGGAATGCTGAACATGTAGGCAATCCAGATGTTGGGTGCCCATGCGACCCCGAATCCACTGATGCCCAACACCACTGCCGATCCGAAGAACCACATCGACCCGACGCGTCGCAACGCAGCGGTCAGCAGCGATCCGATCAGGCTGCCCACACTGACGACGGCCAGCAGCCAACCGAACAGTCGCTCGTCGCCGAAGCGATCATCGGCCAGCTTCAACAGCGACACGTTGTAGTTGAAGGCAAACGTGCCGATCGCGGTGAACACGGTGAACAGCACGAACAACCGACGGTTGCGGTACACGAAACGCAATGCCTCGCGAACCGGTTGGCCACCCCGCGGAGCCGGCGTGGTCACATGCATCTGCGAGCGATCGATGCGCAACATGGGTAGCAAGATCGCGGTGAACGACACGCCGTTGGCGATGAACAACCATCCCGGTCCGATCGGCCCCACCAGCGCCGCGGCCAGCGCGGGCCCGAAGATGCGCGATCCGGTCATGACGGCGGTGTTCAGCGCAACCACGTTGGCGATGTCCTCGGCCTCGACCAACTCGATCACGAAGCCGCGCCTGGCCGGGTTGTCCAGCGCGTTGATCAGCCCGAGCAGCAACGACATCCCGAACACGACCGGAAGGTTCACCCACCCGGCCAGCTCCAGCACGCCCAGCAGCAACGCCTGCAACCCCAACGCGCTCTGGGTGGCGATGGCCATCGCTCGCTTGTTGACGCGATCGGCGATGGCACCGGCCCACACCCCCAACAACAGCATCGGCAGGAACTGGCAGAACAGCGTGATGCCAACATCGGTGGCCTTGCCGGTGAGTCGGTAAACCAGGATGGACATGGCCGTCAGCTGCATCCACGAACCGACATTGCTGACCAGCAGCCCGATGAAGAACAGCCGCGCATTGCGATGCCGCAGCGAGCGGAACATCTGCGAGCCGGCCATCGCTGTCCTTTCTACCCGAGACTTCAGTCGTCGAGTTTGAGGGCGCTGATGAAGACGTCGCCCGGTACTTCGACCCGGCCGATGGATTTCATCTTCTTCTTGCCCTCTTTTTGCTTCTCGAGCAGTTTGCGCTTGCGTGTGATGTCGCCGCCATAGCACTTGGCCAGCACGTCTTTGCGCCTGGCCTTCACCGTCTCGCGAGCAATGACCTTGCCGCCGATGGCCGCCTGGATGGGCACATCGAACATCTGCCGCGGGATCAGCTCTTTCAACTTCTCGCACATGCGGTTGCCATAGGCGAAGGCCTTGTCGCGATGCACGATGGTGCTGAACGCATCGGCAGGCACGCCGTTCAGCAGCAGATCGACCTTGACCAGGTTGCTGCGCTCGTATCCGCTGAGCTCGTAGTCGAGGCTGGCGTAGCCCTGCGTGCGGCTCTTCATCTGGTCGAAGAAGTCGACCACTACTTCGGCGAGCGGAATCTTGTAGTGCAGTTCGACGCGTTCGGGCGACAGATACTCGAGCTTGCTCATGTCGCCGCGCCGGGTCTGGCACAGATCCATCAACGTGCCGGTGTACTCCTTGGGCGTGATGATGCTGACCCGGAAGTACGGCTCTTCGATGAAATCGATGGCCTGCGGCATGGGCAGATCGGCCGGGTTGTCGACCAGTTCGATGTCGCCGTTGGTCTTGTGAACGCGGTACTCGACGCTGGGCGCCGTGGCGATGAGCGCCAGGTTGAACTCGCGCTCGAGCCGCTCTTTCACGATCTCCATGTGCAACAGACCCAGGAAGCCACAGCGAAAGCCGAAGCCCAACGCACCCGACGACTCGGGCTCGTAGGTCACAGACGCGTCGTTCAGCTTCAGCTTCTGCAGGCTCTCGCGCAGGTTCTCGAAGTCGTCACCGTCAATGGGATACAGACCGCAGAACACCATCGGCTTGGGGTCGCGATAGCCGGGCAGCGCTTCGGTGGAACCGTGGCTGGCGGTGGTGACGGTCTCGCCGCTGCGCGCCTCGGCGACATCTTTGATGCCGGCAATCAGATAGCCCACCTCGCCAGGGCCCAGTTCGGGCAACGCCGTGGGCACCGGACGGCGGGCGCCGATCTCGATGATCTCGTGCAGCGCGCCGGTTTGCATGAACTTCAGCCTGCTGCCACTGGTCATGCGTCCGTTCATGACTCTGACAGAACTGACAACACCGCGGTACTGGTCGAACTGGCTGTCGAAGATGAGTGCCTGCAGCGGGGCCTCGATGTCGCCGATGGGGGCCGGAATGCGCTGGCACACAGCGTCGAGCAGCAGGTCGACACCCTCGCCCGTCTTGGCCGAGATGCGCAGGATCTGCTCGGCGGGGATGCCGAGCACCTGCTGGATCTCGGCTGCATAGCGATCGGGATCGGCGGCGGGCAGGTCGATCTTGTTCAGCACTGCGACGATCTCGAGGTCGCTCTCCAGAGCCAGATAGCAGTTGGCCAGCGTCTGCGCCTCGATGCCCTGGGCCGCGTCGACCACCAGCACCACGCCTTCGCAAGCTGCCAGCGACCGGCTGACCTCGTACCCGAAGTCGACATGGCCGGGGGTGTCGATGAGGTGCAGGGTGTAGCCCTTCCAATCGACCCGCACGTTCTGGGCCTTGATGGTGATGCCACGTTCGCGCTCGAGGTCCATCGTGTCCAGGTACTGGCTGCGCATGTCGCGCTGTTCGACCGCGCCGGTGATCTCGAGAATGCGATCGGACAACGTCGACTTGCCGTGGTCGATGTGCGCGATGATGGAGAAGTTGCGGATGCGAGCGAGGTCCATGGAGTCCTGGGGTGCGGCGCCTGGGCACTGAACGGGACCGGGAAAGGTGCCGCGTCGTGGGGATTCGTACGTTCGTGGGGTGTGCTGACTCTACCGGTCGCTGGTAGTATCCAGGGCTGCTTTGAGTCCGCACCGTCAACCATCCTCGGCTGATGGTGGTCTGCGACGCAGGGCGATCGATCGAGGAGACAGACCAGCACCATGGCAAACATCAAGAGCCAGAAGAAGCGCATCCTGACCAACGCGAAGGCCGCCGACCGCAACAAGGCGATCAAGAGCGAGCTGAAGACCCGTTCCAAGAACGCAGTCACATCAGCGGGCACCGAGGACGCCGCCGAGGCGTTGCGCATTGCCGTGAAGCGGCTCGACATGGCAGCTGCCAAGGGTGTCATCCACGCCAACCAGGCTTCCCGGCGCAAGAGCCGCCTGATGAAGAAGATCAACGCCGCAGGCTGAGTGCCACGACGACGTTCTTTGCTTCGATCAACAGTGCGAGCCCGGGCTACGGCCCGGGCTCGTCTCGTTTTCAACGCCGAGCCGGACCCAGCTTCGAGAGGCGGGCAACCAGCACTTCCATGACCAGCGACTCGGGCCAGTCCTTCGCACCACGCAGATCCAGGTCGGCCTGGGCCAGCAGTGCAATCGCCCGGGTGACACCCGTACCGCTGAGCTTGCGGTACTGATCCAGCGCCTTGCGAGCCGGAAAGCCGGCCTTGATGCCCAGCACCTGCGCCGCCGACTGCTCGTCACGCGCGTCGGCGCCATCGAGCTTCAGCAGCTTGGTGTAGTGACCATGCAGGATGGCCATGACTTGCAGCGGATGCCGATCGCCCGACCCCATCATGCGGTGCAGCAACGACAGCGATGTCGTGGTGTCGCCGCGGTCGATTGCATCGGTCAGGTCCCAGGGCGGCACACCGCCTGCTTCGCCCAGGAACGGGCGAACGTCGTCGACCCTGAGCTTTTGAGCTGTGCCGTACGTGCTGACGAGTGTGTCGATCACACCCTGCAGACGGCCGGCATCCTCACCCATCCATGCGCCGATGGCCTGCAGGGCGGCACCGTCCAGTCGCAGCTGGGAACCGGCGAACTGTTGCTCGACCCAACCTGCACGATCACGCGCTCTGGTGGGGGGCGCCGTGTCGACGACGGTCGCGCCCGTGGCCTTCAACGCATCGGACAGCGACTTCGGCAGCCGACCGCCGCCGGCCACCAGCACCAGCTCGGTGGAGGGCAACGGGTCGTGCACATAGGCGACCAGCGGGACGACATCGTCGGTGCTGAACCGGCCGATGTCGCGAGCGACCACCACGCGCATCTCGGTCAGGAACGGTGAGGTCTGCGCAGCATCGATGACGGCACGCAACTCGTACTCGAGGCCGTCGAAATCGTCGACCATCAGTGACCGATCACCATCGCCGACGAGACGATGCACCAGCTCGGCGACCCCGGTGAGGACGAGCGACTCGTCGTCGCCGGAGATGAGGTGCACGGACATGCGGCCATCGTAGGGCCGGCGCCCGTCCGACCCAGCGGTCGGATCCGTGGACGCAACATCGTCGCCACAAGGCTCTCACCGAACTCCAACCCGTCTCGCGATCCGGTCACATGTTGGTCACCGACGATGGCCGCCATGACAGCGACCTTGTCGTCGAGCGCAGCATCGACGAACCCAGCGATTGGGCCGGTGACGATGCTGCCGACCGTGCCACATCGGCCCTCGCCACCAGCGCCCGTGCTGGACGTGGTCGTACCGGTCTTCAACGAGGAGATCGACCTGGAGCCGTCCATCCGCCGGCTCCACGATCATCTCAGCTGCGGTCGGTTCGAATCGCGCCGCCGGCTTCCAATTGGCCAGCGAAGAACCGGTGATGGCCATCGGAGGGTTCAACGGATCTGATCCGTCGCCCACGTTGGAACAGTTCCAGCAGTACGTCGCCGATGGCCGGATCCACTGGTTCATCTCGGGTGGCGGTTTCGGTCAGAGCCCTGGCGGCAGCGACGAGGCGACGTCGATCTCGGCGTGGGTGGCCAATGAGTTCACCACCACCACCACCATCGGCGGGGTCACCCTGTACGACCTGTCGTCGGGTACCACCTGAAGCGGCCGGCGCCACACGGCAACGAGCGTGGCGAGCTGAACCGTCCAGCACGCCACCGCCGCCCAGCCACTTGGCTCGGCTTGGGCGGCAAGGGCGGCCACCGTCGACACCCATCGGGTGCCGGCGGTGGCCGGCCACATGATCGCCGCATCGACAACCGACGGTAAGCCGCCGGGTGTGACTGCGGCCAGCAGCCCGGCCGGTATGCCGTAGAGCATCACGAATCCGGCCACCGGCACCGCCAACAGGTTCGAGATCACCCCCAACGCGGGCATGCGGTGGAACACCAACCAGGTCGGTGCCAGCACACCGACCTGCGCGCCCAGCGTGATCGACAGCGGCGCTGCCAGCCACCGCGGCCCGGCCAGTCGCGGCTCGATCAGCGGTGCAATTGCACAGACTCCGAAGGTGGCGCCGATCGACAGCCAGAAGCCCACCGACCACACCAGCAGTGGGTCGATGAGGACCAGCGCCAACACTGCCAGAGCCAGGGTTCGCGTGGCGGTGCGTTCGCGACCGAGCGCGAATGCCGTGGCCGACATGACGGCCATGGTTCCCGCTCGCAGCACCGACGGCTCGACTCGCGTGAGGACAACGAACCAAGCGACCACCGCCCACGTGGCCGCCAATCGCGACCATCGCGGCAACGCGCGCAGACCGATGCCGACCACCGCCAGCACGAAGGCGACGTTCTGGCCAGAGACAGCCGTCAAGTGTGACAGCCCCGACGACCGGAACTGATCGATCATGGCGGCGGGCTGCCGGGTATCGTCGCCGATCACCAAGCCGGTGAACAACGCCGCCTGATCGGGCGCCATCGCGGACTCGGCCGACACGCGTAGCGCGTCGCGCAGCCTGTTGCTGGCGACCGACAACGCAGTGCCCGGCGCCCAGCCCCCGATGCGATCGATCGCCATGTCGCCCACCACGTGTCGGACCTGCGCCCGGCGTGCCCACACGCCGGTGGCCAGCTTGCGCTGACCGACCACCTCGACCCGGTCGCCGGCCTGACGCGCTTGCAACCGCCGACGAGCCGATCCGTACACCGTCGCGTCGAACCGCTGACCCTCGATCTGCATGACCACACGAGCGCCGAAGCCCAATGGTGCCGGGTCGGTGACCAACGTGGCCCATCCTTGGAAGTTGCCAAGCGTGCGCGGCTGCGCCGATGTCCAGGCGTGGGCAGACACGATGCTGCCGAACGCCATCAGCACGATCGCTGCGGCCACCAGATCGCGCCGCAGCGTGACGTGGAGTTGGTGTAACGCCAACAACAACGGTGCCGCGACCATCACGAACACCCACCAACGCCCCGTTGACCACACGCCCACGACGGCCGCAACCGCCAACATGCACATGTGCGCGTCGGTGACCGGCCGCCACCAGGTTTGCCGCAGTAGGTCATCGTCGGTGCGAGGGGCCGTCTCGCTGCCTTCACCGCCGCTCATCGACAAGCCGCAGACATGTTTCCGCCAGAGGTGTGCGTTGCGCGGGTGTGGCCCGGTGCGGGCTGCCACGGTTGAACGACCCGGTCAACGTACGCTCTTGGCCGTGGAACCCTCGTCGACAACGCGCCACGACAGTGCGCTGGGTCGGTTGACCGCGCTGGACCACCCACGACCCGCGCGGGTGCCGCACGTCGCCCGTCGCAGCTATCGACGCAGCATCCGGTCGCGAGGACCGATCGTGGCATTGCTGCTACCAGGGCTGTTCGGTGTGCTGGGGTTGTTGATGCTGCGCAACAGCCATTCGACCGCTCGTGGCGTGGCTGGCTTCGTGGCCGCTGTGCTGGCTGCCCCGTTGCTGCCCGCGTTCGGCGCACCGATTCGTTCGGGCGGTTCCGTGTACCTACTGGCGGTGGTGGGTAGCGCCGCGGTGTGGCTGGCCGTGGGTGCCCTGGCCGCCCGGCGCGCCACTCGCCGCCCGGCTGCCACGTGGGGCGGGTACTGGGCCGAGTACATGCTGCTGGCGCTGAGTGTGTGGGTGGGCGTGATGCTGAGCCTGGTGGCCGCCAACCTGGTCTTGGGCCGGGCACTGCTGTAGCCCTGCTCATACCGTCACCAGGTCGCGCAGAGCCTCGAGCTTCGATGGGCCGATACCTCGCACCGCGTCCAGATCGTCGACCGAGGCGAACGGCCCGTTCTGGTCGCGGTGGGCCACGATCGCGGCGGCAGTGGACGGGCCCACACCGGGCAGGCCATCGAGCTGTTCGACCGTTGCTGAATTCAAATCGACCGGACCCGAGGGTTCGGCGGCCGTGGCAGCACTCGTGGCGCCGGCCGCAGCGGCCGACGACGTAACACCGGCCGGCACACCCGTCGCGTCGTCGACCCCGGGGACGTAGACACGGTCGCCATCGCGCAACGGTTGGGCAAGGTTGATGGCATCTGGCTGCGCCGACGCTGTGGCACCGCCGGCTTCGTTGACCGCGTCGACCACCCGCGCTCCGGCCGGCAGCGTGTACACGCCGGCGATGGCCACGTGGCCGGCCACATGGACCACGATGTCAACGGCGGCGGTGGTGGTGCTGGTACTGGATGTGCTGGCTGTGGTGAGCGACGGGTCGACGGGCAGCGTGGCCGACGCGACGGCCAGCGATGTGGTGTCACTGGCCCGAGGCAACGACGATTCGATGGGCGTCGGCGGTGTACGCAACAGCCAGAAGCCTCCGGCACCCACGGCCATGACCGACAGCGATACCACCACGAACCTCGCCAGCCCGAACCACACCACCCAGTCGCGAGCCCGCTGGCCCAACGCACGCGCAGGCAGGGGTCGTACGAACGGGTCGTTCGGATGATCCATTGGCACGCCTCCGGGTCGGGCGCGCAACGCGCCACGTGCATCGGGGGAAGCCGAAGTTCGAACCTATCGGCGAGCTACGTCGCCGCAACCTCGCTGGGCACTTCGTCGCGCACAGCGGTGTCGAGCGATCGCCTGGCCACCCAATCGGCCTCGATCTCCAACGGAATTCGCAAGTACGCGCCCCGATGACCCTTGCGACGAAGGCGCCACACCAGGTACGAACCGACGTAGCGCGCCGAGAAACCGATCACCCCGTGCCGGCGCCATTGGCGCACGTGCACCTGCTCGTGGCGGAGGAGGTAGGGCGATTCCTGAGCACCCGGACGCACGATGATCAGCGAACCCAGCGTGATGCCGTCGAAGCCCTGCGGGACCGGGCCACCGACCCACAGGCGGTAGCCGTCACGTTGTTCGATCGGCACGAATCACAGGGTACTCAGGGTGCGGCGGCCCCCCAGTACAAGCCCCTCAGTACAAGCGCGCGGTGAGCAGCTTGCGGTACTGCGAGGTGCGCGAATCTTCAGGGCCCATGACCTCGAGGATGTCGACGAACTGCTGACGCGCCTCGTCGTCGGTCTTGACGACATCGAGCAGCGCGGTGAGCTGCGCGTCGAAGTCGTCGGCTGGCCGGCTGCCCAGCCGAGCGGCCGCAGCGACCTTGCGCGTGCGGTCGGATTCGGGAATGCGAGCCAGCAACGCCAAGGCTTCTTCGCCGTTGCCCTGCTCGACCAGGATGTCACCCAAGGCGACGATTGCGTCCTCGTTCCCGGGCTCGAGAGTCAGCGCTTGGCGCAGGCTGGCCTCGTCGCCGGCGGCAATGAGCTGCTCGATCTGCAACGCCGCTTCGGTGGGCATCAGCGCGCCCACGAACTGTTCGATCACATGCTCGGGATATGCCCCCACGAAACCATCGACGACCTGGCCGTCTTTCATCGCGTAGACCGCAGGGATCGATTGAACCTGGAATGCCTGGCTGATGGCCGGGTTCTCGTCGATGTTGACCTTCACCAGCACGACCTTGCCGTCGGTGGCGTCGGTAACACGCTCGAGGATGGGACCGATGGTGGTGCATGGGCCGCACCAGGGCGCCCACAGGTCAACCACCACAGCAGTCTGCATCGAACGATCGATGACGTCGGTCTGGAAGCTTGCGTCGGTGACATCGATGGCCATGTGGTGCAGGCTATCGATGCACGCCCGAACCAGCGACTCTCAGGCGGCGTGCAGCGGCCTGCCAACGACCGGCCAGGAGAACTGCTGTCGATCGTCAAACGACTGTGGGCCGCCACCGCGCGGCAAGGGCGGCACGGCGGTCGAGCTCGCCGTCGACTGCCGCCACCGTGGCCTCGACCGACCAACCAAGTGGCTGGGCGATCCACCGCGCGACGTGCTCGATCTCGTCTCGCGACACCGCCCCCAGTGTGCCCAGCACCAGCCGCCGGTCGATGACATCGGCCAACGTCAGCGCGCCTTCGTGGGTGACGGCGAAGACCGCTTGTGCAGCAATGTCCAGCCGACCGTCGCGCTGTGACAACCGGGCGGCCAGCCGGGGGTCGGCGTGCACCAGGTCCAGCACTTCGACGTACTCGGTGCCGTACAGCCGAGCCAGGTGCAGCAACGTCGCCTCATCGATGGCGGCGGGTCGCACGGCTGCGGTGATGGCGTCGAAGTACGGCTGCGGGTCGTCGGCCCAGCCGAATGCGCCGTATGCGGGGGCGCGCCGTGAATCAAACGGCTTCGACGCGACGCCCTGCAGTGCTGGCGAGCGCATCAGCGTGCGAACGGTCTCGTCGCCCAGGGCCCGCCCGGT
>JANNFQ010000210.1:0-15194 GCA_031380045.1 Acidimicrobiaceae bacterium | reverse complement strand
CAGGTCACGGTGATGGAAGACGTGGTCGGCATCGCCGACATCTTCGTGTCGGCCACCGGCAACGACCACATCATCACCGTCGAGCACATGCACCTCATGAAGCACAACGCCATCGTGTGCAACATCGGCCACTTCGACAGCGAGATCGACATGGCCGGTCTGGCTCGCAGCGGCGCCACCAAGGACGAGCTGAAGCCCGGTACCGACCTGTGGACGTTCCCCGTGTCGAAGCAGCGCCCCGATGGACACGCCATCCTGGTGCTGGCCGAAGGTCGGTTGGTCAACCTGGGTTGCGCCACGGGGCACCCCAGCTTCGTGATGAGCTGCTCGTTCAGCAACCAGGTCATTGCGCAGATGGAGTTGTTCAACAACCTGGAGAAGTATCCGCTGGGCGTGTACGTGCTGCCGAAGAAGCTCGACGAGAAGGTGGCCGCGCTGCACCTGGACGCGCTGGGTGTGAAGCTGACCAAGCTGACCGACGAGCAGGCCGAATACCTGGGCGTCGATCCCAGTGGGCCGTTCAAGAGCGACCACTACAGATACTGAGATTTCCCCAAACCTTTCGGCACGGTCCGTCGTGTCGATGCTGTGATTGAGGTTCGTGACAATCGCATGGGGAACTTCACGGTTGCCGCCCGCGGCCGCGCCCACATGCACATTGCGACGCTCATGATCGTCCGCCGATCACGACCCTGACGTTGTACCCGCCCGTCGACGTCAGGGCCGTGGTCGCGGAGACCCCGGTCTGCTTCACACCCGGTCTGCTTCGCACCCGGTGTGCTCGGTGTTCACTCCATCGGTCGGCGCGGCGGCAGCGACAGTCGGGGTAGGACGATGTGCACCATCGGGCCGATGCAGAACGTGAAGGCCACCGTGCCGACACCCACGGTGCCGCCCAGCATCACGCCCACCGCCAACACCACGATCTCGATGGCGGTGCGTCCCCAACGAACGCTGAAGCCGCGGTCGCGCAGACCGATCATGATGCCATCGCGCGGTCCGGCCCCCAGACCCGAACCGATGTACAGGCCCGACCCGATGGCGATGGCCACGATGCCGGCTGCCAGGAACAGCGCTCGGGCCACCAACCGATCGGTGTCGGGCAGCAGCGGCAGCACGACGTCCACCACGATGCCCACCATCAGCGCGTTCAGCAGCGTGCCCACCCCGGGTCGCTGACGCAACGGGATCCACAACAACAACAGCAGCACACCAACGATCACGATGACGTTGCCGATGGAGATGCCCGTCAGTTCGCTGACGCCCTGATGGAACACGTCCCATGGCGCAGCACCCAGATGCGCCTGCAGGATCAACGAGATGCCGACGCCGAACAACGCCAGGCCGCCGATGCAGCGAAGCAGTCGCTGTGCCCAGTCACTGGTGCTGGATCGGGGCTGATACGGGCGCCCGGCGACGGCGAGATCGACGGTCGGCACGATCGATGACGCTATCCGTAGCGTCGTGCAAGTGACTGGTGGTGCGGCACTGGTTGGGGTGGGGGAGGACCCACGTATCGGGCGCTGGGGCGGATGATCTTGTTCGACGCGGCTTGCTCCAGCACGTTTGCGCACCATCCGATCACCCGGCTGGAGGCGAACGTGGGGGTGAACATGGGTCGCGGAATGTGACAGTGAGCCATCACCACGCCGGCGTAGAACTCCACGTTGGTGCGCAGATCCCGTCCGGGCTTCAGTTCGGCCAGCAGCTCGACGATCCGCCGCTCGACCAGCACGGCCAGGTCCACGGTGGGTCCGGCCAAATCTTTCGCGACGTCTCGCAACATCAGTGAGCGAGGGTCGTCGGTGCGATACACCGCATGACCGAATCCCATGATCTTGTCGCCGGACTCGATCATCGGTCGCACGACGGCGTCGATCGCGCCGACCGGATCGACCGACTGCAAGACAGCCGGTCCGCCGATCTGGTCCAGCAGCGCCAGAGCGCGGCTGGGTGCTCCGCCGTGCAGTGGACCGCTCAGCGCGCCGATGGCCCCGACGACCGCTGCGCCCATGTCGGCACCCGTCGATGCGATGACGCGAGCGGTGAACGTGGACGCGTTGAAACCGTGATCGACGGTCGAGATCAGATACCGCTCGACGGCAGCAACGTGACGCGGGTCTGGTCGATGATCCGGCCAGCCGTGGCCCAGCATCCGCAAGTAGTTCTCGGCCCAGCCCAGTTCGTCGGCCGGGGCAATCATCTGCTGGCCCTGTCGCAAGCGCCACAGCCCGCACAGCAGGATCGGTGTCACGGCACACAGCCGCAACGCGTCCAGGCGTCGTCGATGATGGTCGATGTCGATCAGCGGGCGCATCCCGTCGGCGTGCGCAACGTATGACAGAGCCGTCCGCAATCCGTCCAACGGTTCGCCGTGCCGAGCGATCGTTGGCAGCAGATCGGCGAGGCCATCGGGCAGCCCGCGCAGTGATCGCACCTCGTCGGCGAAGGCCGTGCGGGCGTGCTGATCGGTCGGCAGCGAGCCGTCGATCATCAACTGCCATACGTCCTCCAACGTCCGCTGTTCGGCCAACTCGATCGCCGAGTACTGCCGGTAGTGATAGAAGCCCTCGGTACCGCGCACGTCGCCCACCTCGGTGTCTGCCACCACGACACCTTTCAGACCACGCGGAACCTCGGCAGGACCCACCTGGGCGACGCGCATCAGGTCGCGAAGCGAGAGCACGCCCATGACTCGGCCGTGGTCCACCACCGGCATGTGTCGATATCCGCGTTCACGCATCCGCAGCAGCGCACTCGACCCCTCGTCGGCCTGGTCGATGGTGTCGACCGGCACGGTCATTGCCTGGCCGACAGTCAGCGCCGGCGTTCGTCCGTCGGCGTCCAACCGCAACACGTCACGCTCGGTCACGATGCCGATGGCGTGCTGTTCACCATCGACGACGACGACGGAACCGACGCGAAGGCGATGCATTCGATCGATCAGGTCCAGCAGAGACTCATCGACGCGGGCCGTGACCGCAGGAGATGTCATCAAGGTATCGATCGTTGTCGTCACGTGGCCAGCCTGCGCCTCGGTCAACGCCATCGTCAACATTGATTATGATCAACACATGACACGACTACGTCTGACCGCGAACCAGGCGGCCGACCGGCTGGGCGTGAAACCAGCAACGCTGTATGCCTACGTCAGTCGTGGAGTACTGCGACGCGTGCCCGCCGCCGATGGCCGCCACAGCCTGTTCGACGCTGCCGAGGTCGACGCGTTGGCTCGGCGGGGGCGGCCACGTCGTGCCAGCCGACCATTCGTGTTCGAGCTGGAGATCCAGACCGCCTTGACCGAGATCGGCGACCACGCGCTGCGCTACCGCGGTCACGATGCCGTGCGGCTGGCCCGCACTGCCAGCGTCGAGCAGGTCGCGACCCTGCTGTGGACGGGCGGTCTGCCATCGATGGCCGAAGCGCACGCTGTGCCGTGGCCGGCCGCAGCCATCTCCAGACCCACGCTGGGCTCGGCAGTCGACCGCGTGCGCGTGGCGGTCGCAGTGGCTGCGGCGATCGATCCGCTTCGTGCCGATCTGCGTCCCGAGGCGGTCGTCGTGTGTGGTCGTACCGTGGTCTCAACGGCGGTCGATGCGCTACCGCCCGGACGCGGCGAGCGCACGCCTCGGCTGGCCATCGGCGACGGCCCGCCCCTGCGTGGCACGCTTGCCGGCCGGGTGTTCGCCAAGCTGGTTCCCGGCCGGGCTCGCCCCGAGTTGGTCACGCTGGTCAACGCGACACTGGTGCTGCTCATCGACCACGAACTCGCCGCGTCGACCCTCGCAGCACGGGTCGCCGCATCGACGCGGGCCGATCCCTATGCGGTCGTGTCTGCTGGTCTCGGTCCACTCAGCGGGCCACTGCATGGTGGCGCCAGCCGAGTGGTCAGGACCATGTTCGACGCGGCATCCGGTGCCGGCGGGTCGGCGGCGGCCGTTGCCGATGCGCTGCGCATCCACGGCATGGTCCCGGGCTTCGGCCACCGGCTGTACCCGAACGGCGACCCTCGGGCGGCGGCGCTGCTGGACATGTTGCGCGCCGCGTGCGGCGGAACCAGATCGATGTCCACCGTGGAGGGCGTGCTGTCGGCGGCGCAACGTCGAGTTCCCGTGGCGCCGAACGTCGATGCGGTGCTGGGCGCACTCGGCTTCGTCACGGGCATGCCCGTCGATGCGGGCGAGGCGATGTTCGCCATCGCGCGTTCCATCGGTTGGATCGCGCACGCATTGGAGGAGTATCAGGAACAGCCACTCCGATTTCGGCCTCGGGCTCGCTTCGTCGGCGGGCAGCAGGAACCGCGTCACACCGGTAGTGCACGCTGACCGCATGACGTTCCTTCCGGTGTTCACCTCTCGATGCGCCTGCTGTCACCAGCCGGGTGCCGAGCTCTGTCGTCCCTGCCGATTCGCCTTGGCCAGTTCACGCTCGGTGCTGGTGGCGGCACCGACGCACGGGTCCCACAACGATCCGCACGACGATCTGCACGACGATCTTTCGGTCGGCCAGCCCATCCTGGCTGCGCTCGAGTTCGAGGGTGCGGCCAGGCGCGCCATCCTGGGCCTGAAGTTCGCCAATCGGCGGGGCGTCGCTCGCCATTTGGCCCGGCTGGTCGTGCTCAGGCTGGGTCTCGACGGCGACTCGTCGGTCACGGGTCGCCCGCCGTTCGATGTGGTCACATGGGCGCCCACCAGCCCCCGTCGGGCGCGTCGTCGGGGCTACGACCAGGCGCAACTGCTGGCTCGTCACATCGCTCGTCAGCTGGACGTGCCGTGTCATCGCCTGCTGTGGCGCCAGCACGGTTCAGCCCAAGCCGGGCGCAGCCGCACCGAGCGCTTGCGCGGCCCGTCGTTCCGCGCCCGTCCAGCCACCCGGCCGCTGCGCGTGCTGCTGGTCGACGACGTGGTCACCACCGGGTCAACGCTGCAGGCGGCGGCCGCCACGCTACGGCGGGCCGGTGTCGGCCATGTCACGGCAGTCGCTGTGGCCGCCACACCCGATCAGATCATCAGACCCGTCGCTCTGCGCACGATCTCGATCGGCCAGGTTGAGTCCTCGTCCACCAAGACGCCCGTCATCCCCATCCGCGTGGCCGTATCTACATTCGACCGCACATCATCCAAGAACAGCGTGCGTTCTGCGGCAGCGCCCAACCTGTCCAGGGCCAGTTGAGAGATGGCCGGCGGGCCATGCCACGGCACCCGTCGGGCCCGCCGGTAGGCTCGAACCCGCATGAAACTGCTCGACAAGATCCTTCGCGCCGGCGAGGGCAAGAAGCTCAAGGCACTGCAAGGCCTGGTGCCGCACATCAACGAACTCGAAGCTGGTGTCCACCAGCTCAGCGACGATGCACTGGTCGCCAAGACCGCCGAGTTCCGTGGCCGCATCGAACGCGGCGAATCGCTGGACGACCTGTTGGTCGAGGCGTTCGCGGTCATGCGCGAAGCGTCCATTCGCGTCACGGGTCAGCGGCACTTCGATGTGCAGCTCATGGGTGGCGCCGCACTGCACTTCGGTTGGGTTGCCGAGATGAAGACCGGCGAGGGCAAGACCCTGGTCAGCACGTTGCCGGCGTACCTCAACGGCCTGGGCGGCAAGGGTGTGCACCTGGTCACCGTCAACGATTACCTGGCCAAGTTGGCAGCCGACAACATGGGCCGCATCCATCGCTGGTTGGGGCTCGACGTCGGCCTCATCATCCCCGGTTTCAAAGATCGCCCGGCCGACAAGCGGCTCAGCTACGCGTGCGACATCACGTACGCCACCAACAACGAGGTCGGCTTCGACTACCTGCGCGACAACATGGCCGCCACGGCCAACGACAAGGTGCAACGCGGTCACAACTTCGCCATCGTCGACGAGGTCGACTCCATCCTCATCGACGAGGCGCGTACCCCGTTGATCATCAGCGGCCGCCTGGCCGACGCCGCCAAGCTGTACTACCGGTTCGCCAGCGTGGTCCGTGGCCTGAAGCGCGATGTCGACTACGAGGTCGAAGAAGACAAGCGTGTGGTGGTGCCGCTGGAAGAGGGCATCGAAAAGGTCGAACGCGCGCTCGAGATCGACAACCTGTACGACGAGGTCCAGCAGAACCTGGTGCACCAGCTGTCGGTCGCGCTGAAGGCCAAAGAGCTGTACAAGCGCGACAAGGATTACATCGTCTCGAACGGCGAAGTGAAGATCGTCGACGAGTTCACCGGGCGCATCCTCGAGGGTCGCCGCTGGAGCGAGGGCATCCACCAGGCAGTCGAGGCCAAGGAAGGCGTCAAGATCAAAGAAGAGAACCAGACGCTGGCCACGGTCACCCTGCAGAACTACTTCCGCATGTACGACAAGCTCGCGGGCATGACCGGCACGGCCCAGACCGAGGCAGCCGAGCTCATGAACACCTACGGCCTCGCGGTGGTGCCCATTCCCACCAACATGCCGATGATCCGCATCGACCAGGCCGACCTCATCTACAAGAGCGAAGACAGCAAGTTCGGCGCCGTCGTCGATGACATCGCCGAAAAGTACGAGTCCGGCCAGCCCGTGCTGGTCGGCACGATCAGCGTCGAAAAAAGCGAACGGCTGTCGCGCATGCTCGAAAAGCGTGGTGTCGCCCACGAGGTGCTGAACGCCAAGCAGCACACCCGTGAAGCTGTGGTCGTCGCCCAGGCTGGGCAGTTGCATGCCGTCACGGTTGCCACCAACATGGCCGGTCGTGGCGTCGACATCCAGCTGGGCGGCAATCCCGAGGGCATGGCCCGGCACGAGGTGCTGAAAGAAGGTCACGCGCCCGAGGTGCTGGTCGACAACTTCGAGCTGCCCGAAGAGCAGTCCGACGAGTTCAAAACGGCGCGTACGGTCGGTCTGGCTCGCTTCAACGAACTGCTCGCCACGTTCAAGGAACAGACCGCTGCCGATGGCGACAAGGTGCGGGCGCTGGGTGGCCTGTACGTGTTGGGCACCGAACGGCACGAGAGCCGCCGCATCGACAACCAGCTGCGCGGCCGGTCGGGCCGTCAGGGTGATCCGGGCGAAAGTCGGTTCTACCTCAGCCTCGACGACGAGCTCATGCGCCTGTTCGCCACCGGCGCGCTCAGCTGGGTCATGGGTCGGGCCCTACCCGACGACGAGGCCATCGAGGCCAAGATGGTCACCAAGGCCATCGAGCGCGCGCAGACCACCGTCGAGCAGCGCAACGGCGAGATCCGCAAGAACGTGCTGAAGTACGACGAAGTCATGAACGAGCAGCGCAAGGTGATCTACCAGCGCCGCGACCAGATCCTGGAAGGCGCCGACCTGAAGTCTGCGGCCATGGAGTACTTGGCCGATGCCGTCGACTCGCTCATCGACACGCACTGCGCCAGCGTGGCCGACGACGAATGGGACGTCGACGGTCTGGCCAAAGAGCTGAAGTCGTTCTGGCCCAGCGACATCTCGGTGGCCGATCTGGACAAGTGCGGGTCCACCGACAAGATGTACGACCTGGTTATGGCCGATGCCTCGACCTACTACGAAAAGCGCGAGGCCGAGCTGGGTTCGGCGGTCATGCGCGACGTCGAGCGCCAGGTCATGTTGCGCATCATCGATCAGCGGTGGCGCGAGCACCTCGACGAGATGGATTACCTGCAGGAGGGCATCAACCTGCGGGCCATGGGCCAGAAAGATCCGCTCACCGAGTGGCAGCGCGAGGGCTACGAGATGTTCGGATCGATGATGAAGGGCATCGCCCAAGACTTCGTGAAGTACGTCATGCACGTGCAGGTGGTACGCAAAGAAGCCCCGGCCCCCATCGTGCAGAACCTGCAGCAGAGCTCCAGCGACGACGTGTCCACCAGCGGGTTCAGCGCAGCGGCTCAGGCAGCCGCGGCCGCCGGCGAGATCTCCGAAGAAGCTGCGGCAACGGCAACCCCTCCTGCCCCGGTCAAGCAGCAGACCGTCGTGAAGGACGAGTTCTCGAAGACCCCGCGCAATGCGCCGTGCCCGTGCGGCAGCGGCAAGAAGTTCAAGATGTGCCACGGCGCCACGCTGTCTTGATCCGCTCCTGATCTCTCTCATCACATTCGGCCGATGAAACGTGTCCTGCCCTCATGCGTGATTTCTCTGACGACCTGAAAGAGTTGCGCCGCCGTCTGGGCGAGGCCGAGACCTACCTGCGCATCGGTACCAGCCGCGAGCGGCTGTCAGAGCTGGAGCTCGAGGTGTCGCGCCCCGATTTGTGGGACGACCAGGACCTGGCCAAGAAGATCAACACCGAGTACGCCAACGTGAAGAGCGACATCGACACGTTCGATCAGATCCAATCCGACCTCGACGACGCCGAACTGCTGCACGAGATGGCCCGCGAGGCCGACGACGAGTCGCAAGAGGCCGAGATCGAAGCATCCGCCGGCTCCATCGGTGCACGACTGCGCCAACTCGACCTGCGCAGCCTGTTCACCGGCGAGCACGACGAGGCCGGATGCATCGTGCAGATCAATGCCAAGGACGGTGGTGTCGATGCACAAGACTGGAGCGAGATCCTGCTGCGCATGTACACCCGTTGGGCCGAGCGGCGTGGCTTCGGGCTCGAGGTCGATGACATCAGCCAGGGCACCGAGGCAGGCATCATGTCGGCCGAGTTCACCCTGACCGGCCGATATGCCTATGGCCTGATGACCGGCGAGCGCGGCACCCACCGGCTGGTGCGCATCAGCCCGTTCGACAACCAGGGTCGCCGTCAGACCAGTTTCGCCGGCGTGCAGGTGTGGCCGGTCATGGACGACCCCGATGTCGAGATCAATGAAGCAGATATCGAGATGCAGGTGTTCCGGGCCAGTGGCGCCGGCGGCCAGCACGTCAACAAGACCTCGTCGGCGGTGCGGCTGATTCACAAGCCCACCGGCTTGGTTGCGTCCAGCCAAGAAGAGCGCAGCCAGCTCCAGAACCGCGAAAAAGCCCTGAACCGATTGAAGGCGATGGTGGCCGCGAAGATCGAGGAAGAGCACGAGGCCGAGCTGGCCAGCATCGCTGGTCGTCAGGCACAAGTTGGGTGGGGCAGCCAGATCCGCTCGTACGTCGTGCAGCCATATCAGATGGTGAAAGACCTGCGTACCGAAGTCGAGACCAGCCAGATCGATGCAGTGCTCGACGGCGACATCGACGAGTTCATGGAGGGCTACCTACGGTGGCGACGTCGCGAATCCGACACGGCGAACTAGGTTCAACGCCCGCATGATCAAGCTCGAGAACGTCACCAAGAGCTACAGCACCGAAGTGACCGCATTGCGTGACGCCAGCTTCGATGTGGCCAAGGCCGAGTTCGTGTTCCTGGTGGGTCCGTCGGGTTCTGGCAAGAGCACGCTGTTGCGGCTGATGAACCGCCAGGAGAAGCCCGAAAAGGGTGCTGTGTGGGTGGCCGGCCGCAACATCAACGAGATGCCCGATACCAAGGTGCCGCACCTGCGGCGCAACATCGGCAACATCTTCCAGGATTACAAGTTGCTCAGCAACAAGACTGTGTTCGAGAACGTGGCGTTCGCGCTCGAGGTCATCGGCCGGCCGAAACACGTCATCCGCCAGCAGGTGCCGGCGGTGCTCGACCTGGTCGGCTTGGCCGGCAAGCAAGAGCGATTTCCGCACCAGTTGTCGGGCGGCGAGCAGCAGCGCGTGTCCATCGCCCGCGCCTTCGTCAATCGGCCGCTCATCCTGTTGGCCGACGAGCCCACCGGCAACCTCGATCCCACCACCGGCGAGGGCATCATGCGGTTGCTCGATCGCATCAACAAGACAGGTACTACCGTGGTCATGGCCACTCACGACCAACGCATCGTCAACATGATGCGCAAGCGCGTCATCCAGTTGGATCGCGGCATCATCGTGCGCGACCAGGCTCGCGGTGTGTATGAGTGACGTGTCTTCGAACATCCTGTCGATGAACAAAGGTGTTCACGCGTAGATGTTCTCTCGCCTCAGTTACACCTTCCGCGAGATGTGGGCCAGCCTGCGTCGCAACCTCACCCTCACCGTCGCCGCGGTCATCACGTCGTCGGTGTCGCTGCTGTTGTTCGGCCTGACCCTGCTCATCCAGCGCGGCTTCGACAACCAGTTGAAGCAGTGGTCTGGTGGTGTCGAGCTCATCGTCTACATGGAGAACGATGCCACGCCCGCGCAGATCGATCTGGTGCGCACCGAACTGCAGAGCACCCCCGAGATCATCGACGTATCGAAGTTGCGCTACCTGACCCCCGAAGAATCGTTGATCGAAGCGCAACGGCTGTTCGCCGGCGATCCCGACACGCTGCAACTGCTCACGGTCGACAACATCCCATCGCAGTTCAAGGTGGTGCCCGTCGAGGCCACCAGCGTGGACCTGCTGAAGAACCTGGCGGCGGGGTACAACAGCCTGCCGAAAGTCGAACAGGTGGTGTTCCCGGGCGAACTGATCGACGTCCTGGCCAGCCTGCAGGGATTCGTGGGCAACATCTTGCTGCTCATCACCGCGATCTTGTTGATCTCGGCGGTGCTCCTCATCTGGAACACCATCCGTACTGCGATGTTCGCCCGACGACGCGAGATCGAGGTGATGAAACTCGTGGGCGCCACCAACTGGTTCATTCGCGTGCCGTTCATGCTAGAGGGCCTGCTGCAGGGTCTGGCAGGTGGCGTCTTCGCCAGCGGTGGCATGTTGGTGATGAACGAGTACTGGACGCGTGGCGTGCGCAACTTCCCGTCCGCAGCCGGCCTGGGCGCGTTCGTCGTCACCGACGGTTACCCGTGGTGGGTGGTGCTGTGGATCATCCTGCTGGGAATGCTCGTCGGTGCCATCGGCAGTGGCACCGCAGCCAGTCGGTTCCTGGACGTGTAGTCGCGCAGCACGGTGGCGTCGCTCGACGGGACGGAGGTTGTCTGGCGTCGGTCCAGCGGCGTGACCGGGTCCAGTTCGAGCACGCGTTGCAGCGCGTACCGAGTCTGCGTTCGGCCGGGTCGGGCCGTGAAGGGTCGCTGACAGTAAGTTCGGCGGAATGGCTGAAAACACCGAGTTCACGCAGATCCTGTATTCCGTCGAAGATCATGTCGCCACCATCACCCTGAATCGGCCCGACAAACTGAACGCCTTCACCGGCACGATGATGTACGAGATGATCGCCGCGTTCGACTTGATCGACGCCGACGACGACGTGCGGGTGGTCATCGTCACGGGCGCTGGTCGAGGCTTCTGTGCCGGCGCCGATCTCAGCAGTGGCGGCAACACGTTCGCGAAGGGCGGCAGCGACCAAGAGACCGACGTCGAGGGGGTCACTCGTGACGGCGGCGGCTTGGTCTCGTTGCGCATCTTCGATTGCACCAAGCCTGTCATCGCCGCCATCAACGGACCAGCTGTGGGCGTGGGCGTCACGATGACACTGCCGATGGACATCCGTCTGGCCAGCGAGGCCGCGAAGTTCGGCTTTGTGTTCGCCCGCCGGGGCATCTTGCCCGAGGCCTGCTCATCATGGTTCCTGCCACGTCTGGTCGGTATCAGCCAGGCAACCGAGTGGTGCTACACGGGCAGGGTCTTCGGCCCCGACGAGGCCAAGGAGGGCCGCTTGGTGCGCAGCATCCATGCGCCCGACGACCTGCTTCCGGCGGCACGTGCAATCGCCAAGGAGATCGTCGACAACACCGCACCCGTCTCGGTGGCGCTGACGCGGCAGATGTTGTGGCGGCTGCTGGGCGCCGATCATCCCATGGAGGCGCATCGCGTCGACTCTCGAGGGATCGCCTCGCGGGGTGCCAGCGCCGACGCTCGCGAGGGTGTCACCAGCTTCCTGGAGAAGCGGCCGGCGGTGTTTCCGGTGCTCGTCAGCGATGGCCTGCCAGACATCTTCCCGGGTTGGGAGCAGCCCAAGTTCTCGTAAAGCTTCCCACTGCGCGTGCCGATGGTGACTGATGTAACAGGGCGGGCAGGAACGGTTGTTCAACTGCGCGAGTTACACCCAACAGTTGAAAGGGACCAACCATGAATGTCATGACGGGCGACGTGATCGAAATTGA
Source organism: Acidimicrobiaceae bacterium (assembly GCA_031380045.1). Taxonomy (GTDB): domain Bacteria; phylum Actinomycetota; class Acidimicrobiia; order Acidimicrobiales; family Ilumatobacteraceae; genus VFMC01. The sequence goes on along the minus strand of JANNFQ010000210.1, from coordinate 3,194 downwards.
TGTGGACGGCGAGGCTGTGACGGCCCTCGTGCTGCTGGCCACACCTGAAGCAGTCATCCTGGATCCGTGCGACGGCTCGATGCCGATGGTGTTCCGACCGGAACATCTGCACGACGCACGCATCTTCGACGGCGCCAGCGCCTGATCGACGGCGCCGGTCGGCAACGACCGGCGTACATGCGGTTCATGCTGATGGTGCCGCCCGTAGCATGCACGTCATGCCGGGCAGGGTTCGTGTCGGGGGCCGTCGTGCCGGATGAGGTTCAGGGCGAGACTCCGTCGACATCGTTGTACGAACACGTCGGTGGCGCGCCGTTCTTCCACCAACTGGTCGATGCGTTCTACGAAGGTGTCGCTACCGATCCGGTGCTGTTGCCGTTGTATCCCGAACAGCCTGATCTGACCGGTGCCCGTCACCGGTTGACACTGTTCCTGATTCAGTACTGGGGCGGTCCCACGACCTACAACGACGAGCGTGGCCATCCGAAGCTCAGGTTGCGGCACATGCCCTTCCATCTGGGTCCGGTTGAACGAGATCGCTGGTTGCATCACATGACTGCCGCGATCGACGCCGTCAACGATGATCCCGATGTCCGACGCATCCTGTTGGAGTACTTCGTGCCCGCAGCCGAGCACCTCCGCAACGACACCGGCCTGCCGATCGGCTCGCCTCGGACCTGATCGCGCCGACCCGCTCATTCTGCGGCGCTCGAACCGATCATCGGTGTGGTGGAGCAGTGGCGTGTCGAGAAAGCCACCGCCACGGTGCGTCAGACGACACGCCCTCCCTCCAGGGCCTCCGTTTCGGCAAGGCGAGCCGTCGGCTTGCAGTGGTTGCGAGGTCAGCGACGCCGTAGCGCGTGGCAGGCGATCGCGGTCGCCGCGGCGACGTTCAACGAGTCGATGCCCGCTTGCATCGGGATGCGCACGCGCAGGGTGGCCGCGTCCATCAACGAGTCGCTCAACCCGGTCCGCTCGGCGCCCACGCACACTGCGAGACGATCGAGCAAGTGCCCGTCGGCGATGTCGGCGATGTCGATGGCCCGACGGTCGGGAGTCAACGCCGCAATCGTGAAGCCATGGTCCAACAGCGTGCGGATCGCGGCCGGCGCATCGACGGCTCGAGCGTGGGGGAAGACCACCGCGTGACCCATCGAGACGCGCATCGACCGCCGAGCCAACGGGTCGGCGCTGGTCGAATCGGTGATCAGGCCGTCCCATCCCAAGCCGGCCGCGTTACGGATGATGGCGCCGATGTTGGCGGGGTTGTCGACCGCTTCGACCACCACCAGTCGGTGTGCCACGGCGGCAAGGTGCGAGACAGTCGTGCGGGGTGGTCGCTGGAAGATGGCGACCACTGCGTTGGGCACACCCAACTTGGTGACCAGCGCCCGAACGTGTTCGCCGCCGGCGTAGACGGGCACGTGCTGTGCCAACCGGTGGGCCACCGGCGGTGGACGCAATTCGTCGACCAAGCCGACAACGGGAATGCAGCCGGCCTGCAGCGCCCGTTCGACCACCAGATCGCCTTCGGCCATGAACAGACCGTCGCCGTGGTCGTTTCGGCGCTGCGGGCGGCTGGACAGACCGCGCTCGTTCAGCCGGAAGACCGCCAACCGTGGATCGTCGGGATCGTCGACTGGTTGGAACAGATCAGTCATCGACATCGCCGGTCGGACGCGGCTCGGTCGCGGTTCGGTCGCGGCTCGGTCAGTACAGCCAGGAGAAGTCGCTCCAGTCGGGATCGCGCTTTTCGAGGAACGACGTGCGGCCCTCGTTGGCCTCGTCGGTCATGTACGCCAATCGCGTTGCCTCGCCGGCGAACAGCTGTTGGCCCACCAACCCGTCGTCGATCAGATTGAACGAGTACTTCAACATTCGTTGGGCCGTTGGGCTCTTCCCGTTGATCTCCTCGGCCCATTGCAGAGCGGTCGATTCGAGCTGTTCGTGTGGCACGACGGCGTTCACCATGCCCATGCGATGAGCGTCGTCGGCGGTGTACTCGCGGCCCAGGAAGAAGATCTCGCGGGCAAACTTCTGGCCCACCTGCCGAGCCAGATATGCGCTGCCGAATCCACCATCGAAGCTGGCGACGTCGGCATCGGTTTGCTTGAAGCGAGCATGCTCGGCGCTGGCGATGGTCAGGTCGCACACCACGTGCAAGCTGTGGCCACCGCCCGCTGCCCAGCCCGGCACCACGCACACGACGATCTTGGGCATGAAGCGGATCAGCCGCTGCACCTCCAAGATGTGCAGCCTGCCGGCGCGTCCGGTCTGGATGGTGTCGGCGGTGTCGCCGGCTCGACCACTGCCGTCTTCGACCGTGTACTTGTAGCCATCCTTGCCGCGGATGCGTTGATCGCCGCCGCTGCAGAACGCCCAGCCACCGTCTTTCGGCGACGGCCCGTTTCCGGTCAACAACACGCAGCCCACGTCGGTGCTCATGCGGGCGTGGTCGAGTGCGGCGTACAGCTGGTCGACGGTGCGCGGGCGAAACGCGTTCCGCACTTCGGGACGGTTGAACGCGATGCGCACGGTGCCGTGGTGGACGCTGCGGTGGTAGGTGATGTCGTCGAAGTCGAATCCCGGCACGGCGCACCACGCCATGGGGTCGAACGTCTGCGAGATCGGTGGTACGGCGGCAGGTTGGGCAAAGACAGGCTGCGTCGAGGACGGCTCGGACATGGCCCCATACTGCTGCATCGGACACTGCTACGTTCACCCCATGGCCTTCGCCGGAATCAACGGGCAGCAGATCTTCTTCGACCACACGGGTGGTGATGGCCCGCCCGCAGTGCTGGCAAACGGCTTGGTGTCGGCCGAGCAGCACGAGGTGGCAGTGATCCAGTTCGTGGCTGCACTGCCCGCCTGACATGCCGTTGCAGCTGTTCGGAGTTCCGGGTCTTCCCGAGATCGTGCCCGGCGCCGATCTGGCGGCCATGATCCTGGCCGCCGCGCGCGATGCGCGGACCCCACTTGCCGACGGTGACATCGTGGTGGTCACGTCGAAGATCGTGTCGAAGGCCGAAGGTCGGCTGGTGGAGTTGGCCGATGTGGTGCCATCACAGTTCGCCATCGACTGGTCGTTGCCGTGGGACAAGGACCCTGCCGTCACCGAGTTGGTGTTGCGCGAGTCGAAGCGCATCGTTCGCCAACTGGGCCCGGTGATGATCACCGAGACCCGCCACGGGTTC
>JANNFQ010000097.1:0-10816 GCA_031380045.1 Acidimicrobiaceae bacterium | reverse complement strand
GTCACCGCCGATGTAGGCCATCAGCACACCCGAGGCGCCGGGCTGGTCGATGGTGGGCTCATAGATGCGCTGCGAGTCCAGCGATGTGTTCGCGTACCCACTGGGCCACGTGCGTTGCGGGTACTGCAGCGCCGTCTTGGTGATGGCGCCGTACCCGAGATGGTCGATCGCAGCGCGCAACGGCGCAGGCAGAGGTGGATCGAACTGCACGCCGCGCAACGGGACCAGCGAGCACGCCAACACGACACGATCGGCCGCGAGCGATCGACGTGAAGTGACCACTTCGACGCCCCCGTCGCGCCACGAGACCCGTTGCAACATCTCGTCGAACGCGATGGGCACATCGAGGTCGGCGATCATGCCGTCGACCAGTCGCTGCAGGCCGCCCTCCACTCGATGTGCGCGCACCACCTGATCGACGCCGTTCGCGGCCATCTGCGCACGTTGTTGGGCGACGAACAAAGCCGAGACCTCGGCGGGCTCGGCGGCGAACTCACCCTGGCTGTTCCGTCGAGCGAACAACTGGGCCAGCGCACCCATGCCGGCCTGTTGGGCGACGTCGCGCATCGACAATGAATCGTGAAGCGCAGCTTGCGGGTGCAGATCGGGACGAGCGGGATCGGCAATGCCTTCGGCGATGGTGGCGAATACCGACTCGTACCGTTCGAGGTCGGCGTCGACTGCTGGATCGGTGGACCGAATCTGCATTGGATTCAGCAGGGCTCCGTCACGGAACAGCAGCCGGCGAACCGTCGTCCACTCTTGGCCGGCGCCCAGCAGCCGGAGGCCGTGCCGATCCAGTAGCGCGCGCATCCGTCGGTGGTCGGTGTCGACCCACTCGGCACCGCTCTCGACGTATTGCCCGTCGATGAACGGCGCGCGCACCGTGCGCGCCCGGCCGCCCGCACGCGACCCACCCTCGATCAGATCGACGTGGACACCGTGCTGGCGCAAGCACCGGGTCGCGGTCAGGCCGGCCATGCCGGCACCCACCACAACGACTCGCATGATCGGCGGTCAGCCGCCGGTCATGGTGGCCGCGATCTGCGACGACGATTCGCCCGACTTGCGCAGCACTTGAGCCACGAATGCCAAGAGGGCGATGGTCATGACGAACAACACCACCGAACCCACGCCCCAGAACGGTGCGATCTCGCTCTTGGTGGCGCTGATGAGCGCGACCGGGAACGTGTTTGATGCACCACTGATGAGTGACGAGATGATCGTGTTGTCGAGGCACAGCGTGAACGACAACAGCCCACCGGCGATCAGCGCCGAACTGATGAGCGGCAACGTGATCTGCCGGAACGCTCGCCCCGGCGGCGCCCCCAGGTCGGCAGCGGCCTCTTCGAGGGCTGCGTCCAGGCCGGCCAGCCGGGCGCGAACGATCAGCGTGACCACCGCACTCGCGTACAGCGACTGACCCACCCACAGGCGCAGCATGCCGTACGGGACCGGGCCCCAGTCGCTGGTGAATGGTCCTCCCAATCGGCGCATCCAGCCGGCCAGGGCAATGGCATCCATGATCTCCGGGGTCACCAGGATGAGGAACACGATGCCCATGAAGATCCTGCTCCAGTTACCGGGATGACGAGCGAGGGCGACGCCACTGAGGCCGCCCAGTGTCACAGCGATGACCGTGGCGCCGAACGCCGCCAGGAACGAGCCGCGCAGGCCGTCGCCGACACCCGCCTGCTTGAAGATCGACTGGTACCACTCGGTCATCAGCCCGTTCACGATGATGGCGACAGCGAACGTGACCGGAACCGCCCACCGCGACAGGTGGCGATTGCCGCGGCCTCGTACCAGTGCGACGAGACGAGGGATTGAAACGCCGATCGCCATGATGACGGCGAACCGCAGCACCATCGGGCCCGCCTCGCCGAACTCGAACAGGCCGACCTTGGGCTTGCCCGACGCTGTGCGCCCCGTGGCGCCACCCCACCAGACCGTGCTGCCGGGGCCCTTCCAGATCTCGAAGGCCGACCCTCCGTTGAACGAGTGTCGAACGACCAACACGATCGGGATGAACAAGAACAGCAGCACCAGGACCGACCACACGAGCAGGACCGGGCGCAAGAAGTCGGGCAGGCGCCTGGGGCGAGCGTCGGCTCGAGGTCGACTGCGGTATGCATCAACCGCCGGACGTGCCAACCGCATCAGTCGTCGCAGCACCGAGTACACGGCCGCGAACACCACCAAGGCCAACAGCACCATGACGATCATCAGCACGGCCATGGCCGAGCCCTGTGGCCAGTTCTGGGCGCCCTTGAACTGGCTGTCGATCAACGCCCCCACCATGAGGCCCTTCGAACCGCCCAGGATGGTGGCGGTGACGTAGTCGCCGCACATCGGGATGAACGTCAGCAGCACACCGGCCACGATGCCCGGCCCGGCCAACGGCAGCGTGACCGAGTTGAAGGTGGACCACCGCGTGGCACCGAGGTCCTTCGCCGCTTCACGCAAAGCCGCGTCGATGCGATCGAGAGCAACGAACAGCGGCAGCACCATGAACCCGATGTAGTTGTAGACCAGGGCGATGAACACGGCAGTGCGCGTGCCCAGCACATCGATCGGCCCGTTGATCCAGCCGATGTCCTGCAGCCATCGCGACAGCTCGCCGTTGGCCGACAGCGGGATCTTCCAGGCAAGCGTGCGGATCAGGAAGCTGGTGAAGCTGGGCACGATGACCAGCGCCAGCAGGATGGCTCGCCACTTCTCGCTGACCTTGAAGGCGATGAAGTACGCAACCGGAAAGCCGATCAGCACGCACAGCAGGGTGGCCAACACCGCGATCTCGAGCGTGCCTCGGAACACGCCGAAGAACAGGTCGGAGAAGACCTCGCGGTAGTTCTCGAGTGTCAGCGAACCGAGGTCGACCGGCACCAGCTGTGACGAGTCTTTCGTGCCGAACGAATACAGCACGATGACCGCAATCGGCAGGATGAAAAACAGGCCATACCACAGGAACGATGGAATGGCGAGGCCCCACTTCGGGCCCCGCCGCTTGCGCTTCGGTGGTAGGTCGATCGCGAGGGTCACGGCGAATCAGCCGGCGGCCTTGGCCTTGATCTTGTCGTAGATCTCGACGATGCGGTCCTGTGCGCTGTTGACCGCGCCTGTTTGCATTGTTGCGACCTGTTCGTTGGTGAAGAAGATCATCTCGGCACGGGTCAGGTCGGGGGCGAGTTCGGCGATGAGCTTGTCGATGCTCTTCATGCCGCTGTGGTAGCCGTGGAACTCGAGGTCCCTGATCGAGATCTCGGGAGTGAGCAACCAGTTGATCCAGGCATGCCCCGCGTCGGGGTTGGGTGCACCGGTGGGGATGCAGTAGTTGTCCATCCACAACTCGGTGGCGGGTGCACCGAGCACCCACTTCCAGTCGTCGGGATTGCCGCCGGCATCGAGGATGCTGCCATACGCGGCTCGGGCATCGCCGTTCCAGATCATCGAGATGTCGAAGGCCCCCTGGGCGACCGCCGTGGAAGGGTAGCTATCGAAACCCTTGAGGTGCTGGGCGAACTCGTCGACCAGGAATGCCTCGCAGGCGTCGATGTCGGCCGGGTCTTCGGTGGTCCAGTTGATGCCGTTGGCCCAGTAGTACATGCCGGTGATGTTGCCGGGCGAGTCGAGCACCGAGCAGCGACCGCTGCCCTCGTTCATGCACGCATCGATGAAGTCGTTCCAGGTGGTCAGTTCGCGGGTGATCTTGGTGGTGTCGTAGAAGAAGCCTGTCGAGCCCCAGTCCTTGCACACGCTGTACTCATTGGTTGGGTCCCACGACCGACCGAGGTACAGAGGATCGACGTTGGCCATGTTGGGCAGCTTCGACTTGTCGAACTTCTGCAGCAAACCCTTCTCGATCATCTGCGGCACGAACGGCCCGGTGGGCACCACCACGTCGAACCCGCTGCTGCCGTTCGATGCCGACAGCTTGGTGACCAGGTCTTCGTTGCTGGGGTAGTAGTCGACCTTCATGGTCACACCCAACGACGACTCGGCAAGGGCGCCGACGATCTCGGGGTCGTTGTACGCACCCCAGGTGAACATCGCCAATGTGCCGCTGGACTGGTTGATGACGTTGCTGTACTGACTGAGGATGCTGTCGCCAGACGCAGAGCCGGGCGTGGTGTCGCCAGACGCCGAGTCGGGCGTACTGCCCACGGTGGTGTCAGCCGCACCGCCATCACCGTCGCTGCTACCGCAGGCAGACATGAAGGCGACGCCGGCCGCCGCAGTGCCGAGTTGTAGGAACGACCGACGCGAGAGAGCGTTCCGGAAGCTCTCGGGTGCGAGAATCGAGATGGGTTCGAGGCGTCGGGTCATGTGCGGCTCCTTCAGAGCATCATTGGGTGGTATCTGCGGCTGGTTCCACCAGCACGAGGTGCCTGGTCGGCCGAGAACTGGTACACATCAGTGGCGGCCCACTGACACCACACGGCATCGCCGGGTGACAGTCGAGGTGCCGTTTGGCGGGGCAGCAGGGCGATGATGTCGCGCTCGGACGTACGCACCACGTACTGCAGCGTGTCGCCGTAGTGCGAGACACTGGCAACGGTGCCGCCCACATGGTTGTTGTCACGGCCTGGCTGGGTAGAGGCCAGGCTGATGCTCTCGGGGCGAACGGCAGCGAGTGCCGGCTGGCCGGCCGACACCTTCTCTTCCGGGCTGGACGACACGAACACGGTGCCGTCGTTCGCGCGAACACCCGCGCCCGTGGACGTGCCCCGCCAGAAGTTGTTGCGGCCGATGAACCCGGCAACGAACGCCGATGACGGTCGTTCGTACACCGTCTCGGGATCGGCGAGCTGTTCGACGTGGCCGTCGAGCATGATCGCAATGCGGTCGCTCATGCCCATGGCCTCTTCTTGGTCGTGAGTCACGAAGATGAAGGTGATGCCGAGCTGGCTCTGCAACAACTTCAACTCGATCTGCATCTCTTCGCGCAGCTTGCGGTCGAGCGCTCCGAGGGGCTCGTCCAGCAGCAAGACGCTGGGCCGGTTGACCAATGCCCGGGCCACGGCGACACGCTGCTGCTGCCCGCCCGACATCTGCCGCGGCTTGCGTTCGGCCAGCTTTGACATCTTCACCATGTCCAGCGCCTCGGCAACTCGCGTCGCGGTCTCGGTCTTGCCGATTCCCTTCTGGCGCAATCCGTAGGCCACGTTCTCGGCAACGGTCATGTGCGGAAACAAGGCGTACGCCTGGAACACCGTGTTCACGTCGCGCTTGTACGGCGGCACGTTCTGCACGTACTCGCCACTGATGCGGATGAATCCTTCGTCGGGCTGCTCGAAGCCGGCCAGCATGCGCAGCGTCGTGGTCTTGCCACAGCCGCTGGGGCCCAACAGCGACAGGAACTCGCCGGCGCGCACCATCAAGCTCAAGCGGTCGACAGCAACCATGGTGCCGTAGCGCTTGGTGACGTCGGTGAGCTCGACGCTGCCACGCGCGCTGAACATCGGCGCATCGGTCGGATCTGTTGCCGACACTGTCATCACTCCCCCGAGCTTCCTTGGACAGCATGCACGCCACCGAGGTATGTCCGCACCACCGAGACGTCGCCGATCTCGCGACCCGACATGACGGTGATGTCCGTTTCTAGCACACAGAAGTCGGCTCGCTGGCCGACCTCCAGCGCGCCGGCATCGTCGTCGAATGCCTGATAGGCCGACCCCGCGGTGTACGCACCTAGGGCCTGGGCGATGGGCAGCCGCTCGTCGGGGGTCCAGCCAGACGACGGTTCGCCCCGCTCGTTCTGCCGCGTCACGGCAACTGCAAGACCGTGCACGGGCGTCAGCGACGACACCGGCCAGTCGGATCCAAAGCTGATGTGCGCACCCAGTTGGTGCAGCGACCCGATGGGATACTGCAATGCCGATCGTTCGAGCCCCAAGCGCGGGATGGTCAGCTGCTCCATGCTTTCATCGAGACACGCCCACAGTGGCTCGAAGTTGGCGATGACACCGAGGTCGGCGAACCGCTGCCGGTCGGCCGGGTGCACGAGCTGCGTGTGGGCGATGACCGGGCGCCGATCGCGTGGGCCGTTCAGAGCTGCCGCATGTTCGATGGCATCGAGAGCCATGCGCACTCCCCCGTCACCGATCGCGTGGACGTGGATCTGGAAGCCATCGGCATCGAAGGCACGCACGGCATCGGCCAGACCCTCGGCCGACCAGTTCGGCAAGCCGCAGCAACCCGGCATGTCGAGATAGGGCTCGAGCAGCAACCCCGTACCCGCCTCGATGACACCGTCGGCGAAGAACTTCACGGTGTGTGCGGTGATCCACTTCGACGCAACAGGATCGTTGGCAAGTGCCATGCGATCGTCGTTGAACTGGGATCGCTGTACGGTCCAGAACAACGGGTCGGCCCGCCACGCCATGTTCAGCCGGCAGGTGAACATGCCGGCGTGGGCCCCGGCGATGTGCAGCGCCAGGCTGTTGGCATCGATGGACGCGTCCTGCGCCCACACGATGCCGTTGCCGGTCAGCGCGTGCATGGCTGCGCCCAACGATTGCAGCTGCTGCTCATCAGTCAGTTCCGACAGATGCGGCTCGATCAGCCCGATGGCACCCCACTCGTACAGCGAACCGACGGGACTGCGATCGGCGTTGCGAACGATCGTGCCCAGTTCTGGGTCGGGCGAGTCGGCGGTGATGCCGGCCAGGCGCATGGCCGCCGAGTTCACCCACATCATGTGGTAGTCGGTGGAGTGCAACGCGATGGGGCGGTCTGGCAGCACTGCGTCAAGCCATTCGGCTCGACCGACGCCATCGGGCAGCGCGTGCGGCGCATACCCGTTGCCCTCGATCCAGCCATCGCCGGGGTGCGCGTGCGCCCATTCGCGGACGGCCTGTTGGATCTGCTCGACCGAATCCAGGCCGAACAGGTTCAGCATGATGGTCTTCGTACCCCCGCTGTAGGGGTGGGCGTGCCCATCGCGGAAACCCGGTATGGCGGTGCCGCCTTCGAGATCGATCGTCTGATCCCACGATGTCGTCCACTGCAGCGCGTCGTCGCCAACGGCGGCCACGAAACCGTCGTCGATGGCCATGGCGCTGGTGCGCCGAGTGCCCGTGATGATCGTGCCGTTGCGGACGAGCTGCTTCATGTGACGCCGAGCGTGTCACGCAGAGTGACACTTGTGCAAGGAACACATCCGTAAACATCGCGTTTCGCAACGGAATCCCTTGCGGAAGTGGCCACTCGACGACAGTATTCGCACCGCCATGCTCCGCTCGCACAACTCCCTCGACGACACCGACCGCGCCATCATCGAGCGATTGCAGGGCGACGGGCGTATTCCGTACACCCGGCTGGGCGCCGCTGTCGGACTGTCCGAAGCAGCGGTGCGGCAGCGCGTGCAGCGTCTGCTCGACGCCGGCGTCATGCAGGTCGTGGCGGTCACGAACCCGCTGTCGTTGGGTTTCCGGCGGATGGCAATGATCGGCGTACGCACCGAAGGGCCGTCCGACGGCATCGCTGCAGCGTTGCAGGCCATGCCCGACATCGACTACCTGGTGGTCACGGCAGGATCGTTCGACCTGATGTGCGAGGTGGTGGTCAGCGACGACTCTGACCTGCTGGACCTGACCAACCGCATCCGTCGCGTACCCGGGGTGATGTCCACCGAGACGTTCATCTATCTGGATCTTGTCAAGCAGACCTTCGCCTGGGGTGCTCACTGAACGACGACACGGCGGCTGCGTCTTCGGATTCGACTCCCGTCGACCCGTTGTGGGGCGCGCCGTCGCCGGGCGAGTCACGGTGGCCCGCAATCATCGCGGTGCTGGCGGTCGTCGGCCTGCAGCTCGCGGTGCCTAGCGAGCTCAGTTTCGGCCCGGTGTGGATGTGGCCGGCCATCACGCTGCCTCTCGCAGTGACACTGGTGGTGGCGAACCCGTCGCGTCTCACCAGAGAGTCGCGTGACCTGCGCGAGGTGTCGTTGGGCATGATCGTTGTGCTGTGCATTGCCAACGGCACCGCGCTGGTCCTGTTGATGCATCAGTTGCTCGCGGCCAACGATCCCTTGGCCGGACGGACGTTGCTGTTGTCGGCGGTGGGCATCTGGGCCCGCAACGTGATGGTTTTCGGCGTGTGGTACTGGGAGATCGACCGCGGTGGCCCGATTCGCCGCTGCACCGCACAGCATCGGCGGCCCGACTTCCTGTTTCCGCAGATGCAGAGCCCCGGCGTGCACCCGGGCCCGTGGTCGCCACGCTTCCTCGACTACCTGTACATCTCGCTGACGAACTCGACTGCGTTCTCGCCAACCGACACCATGCCGCTGACCCACCGCGCCAAGGTGCTGATGGGCGTGCAGGGACTGGTATCGCTGGCCACGGTTGCAGTTGTCGGCGCTCGTGCCGTCAACATCTTGGGCTGAACCTTCGTCGCCGGCCGACGCTGGCTTCAGCTCTCGAGGTTGGCCATCACGTGCTTGATGCGGGTGTAGTCGTCGAAGCCGTAGGCCGACAGGTCTTTGCCGTAGCCCGACTTCTTGTACCCACCGTGTGGCATCTCGGCGACCAACGGGATGTGCGTGTTGATCCACACGCAGCCGAAGTCGAGCGCCTTCGACATGCGCATCGCCCGGCCGAAGTCCTTCGTCCACACCGATGACGCCAGGCCGTACTCGACGCCGTTGGCCCAGCGGATGGCCTCGGCCTCGTCGCTGAACTGCTGCACGGTGATGACCGGACCGAAGATCTCCTTCTGGACCATCTCGTCGTCCTGATGCAGCCCGGCAACCACCGTCGGCTCGTAGAAGAAGCCGGCGCCGCCCACCTTGTGCCCGCCGGCCGCAACCGATGCGTGGTCGGGCGCGCGATCAACCATGCCACTGACATGCGCCAATTGGTTCGGGTTGTTCACGGGCCCGAACAGCACGTCCTCGTCGTCGGGCATCCCGGTCTTGGTGCCCTTCGCCTGCTCGGCCAACGCATCGACGAAGTCGCGATACACACCGGGGCCGGCAATGACACGCGTGGCTGCCGTGCAGTCCTGGCCGGCGTTGAAGTAGCCGGCGATGGCGATGGCCTCGGCCGCGGCCGCGATGTCGGCATCGTCGAACACCACAACGGGAGCCTTGCCACCGAGCTCGAGGTGGACCCGCTTCAGGCTGCCCGACGCGGCGGCGGCGACTTCCATGCCGGCGCGAACCGAACCGGTGATGCTGGCCATCGCCGGCGTGTCGTGGGTGATCATGGCGCGTCCCGTGTCGCGGTCGCCACAGATCACGTTGAACACGCCGGGCGGCAAGAACTCGGCGGCGATCTCGGCCAGCAGCACGGTGCTGGCCGGCGTGGTGTCGCTGGGCTTCAACACGACCGCGTTGCCGGCGGCAATGGCCGGCGCGAACTTCCAGACCGCCATCATCATCGGGTAGTTCCATGGCGCAACCTGTGCGCACACACCAACCGGCTCGCGACGGATGAACGAGGTCATGCCACGCATGTACTCGCCGGCGCTCTTGCCCTCCAGGTGGCGAGCTGCCGTGGCGAAGAACCTGATCTGGTCGGCCATCGGCGGAATCTCTTCGCTGCGGACCAGATGCGCCGGCTTGCCGCAGTTCTCGACCTCCAACGCGATCAGCTCGTCGGCCCTTGCCTCGACGGCATCGGCGATGCGGAACAGGGCGAGTGAACGCTCACTTGGCGTCGAGTCTCTCCAACCAGGAAACGCACCGGCAGCGGCTTGCATTGCCGCGTCCACGTCGGCACTGCCGCTGACGGGCGCGGTGGCGTACTGCTGGCCGGTCGCTGGGTTGACGACAGCCGAGGTGCGGCCGTCGGCGGCGTCGATGTGGTTGCCGTTGACGAAGTTCTGAAAGGCCTTCATGGCGTGGCGCGTCCTTTTCGATGGTGCTGTGCCGCGTGCCGCGTCGTTGCGACAGCTCCGGATGCCGGGCGATCGTAGTCAGCCATCATGCCTCACGAGCACGAACCCCAGCGCTGCGTTCCGGCATGCGGATGTGGTGCGAAGATGACAGCCATGGCTGCATCCACCAACCCGTCATCGATCACGACCGTCGGAGTGCCCAAGGAGATCAAGACCGCCGAGTACCGAGTGGCGATGACTCCCGACGGTGTGCGCGAGTTCGAGCGGTTGGGAATCGACGTGTTCGTCGAGACCGGCGCCGGCGAGGGCGCCAGCTTCAGCGACGACGACTATCGCGCTGCCGGCGCCGACATCGTGCCCACCGCTGCCGATGCCTGGAGCCAACAGATGGTGGTCAAGGTCAAGGAACCGAAGGCCGAAGAGTTCGCGTTCCTGCGCGCCGATCTGACTCTGTTCACCTACCTCCACCTGGCCGCTTACCCAGAGGTGGCGCAGGCCCTGATCTCGTCGAAGTGCACGTCGTTCGCGTACGAAACAGTGCAGCTGACAGGAGGCGCGCTACCCCTGCTGGCGCCGATGAGCGAGGTCGCCGGACGGCTGGCGCCACAGCTGGGCGCGCATTACCTCGAACGCCACAACGGGGGCCGCGGTGTGTTGATGGGTGGCGCACCCGGAGTGCAGCCGGCGAAGGTTGTGGTGCTGGGCGCCGGCAACGTGGGTTGGAACTCGGCGTGGATCGCTGCAGGCATGGAGGCCGAGGTGGTGCTGTTCGACAAGAACCTCGATCGGTTGCGCTGGGTTGATCAGATCAACAAGGGCCGGATCGTCACGTTGGCGTCGAACCGCGGTGCGCTGGAACGCAACATCGCCGACGCCGATCTGGTCATCGGCGCGGTACTCGTCGCTGGCGGACGCGCCCCGGTGGTGGTCACCGAGGACATGGTTCGCACCATGAAGCCGGGGGCCGTCATCG
>JANNFQ010000008.1:0-3786 GCA_031380045.1 Acidimicrobiaceae bacterium | reverse complement strand
GTCGAAGTCGTGGCCGAGGTACTGCTGGATCACATCGGCGCTTCGTTCGGCCAGCGACCGACAGTGCCGTCGATAGTTCGGCTTGTCGTACATCTCCTTGCCCTGCCACCACCGCCCGACACCGGCGAACGCCATCTCGGGGCACGGCAGTTGGCTGATCCGGAACCCGTGCTGATGCAGCAGTTGCACCACTCCGGGCACCGCACCCGGTGTACGGGCGAATTCGTCGACCTTGGCATTCTGGTTGACCAGGCAGTGGGCGACGAAAGCCACCTTCCGAGACACCGGCCGCAACGCAACCGGCTGGTCGACAGTCTCGAGACTCATCGGAAGTGGTTGATTCGGAACACGTTGCCATCGGGATCACTGAGCACCGACTGCCAGGCCCCGTAGTAGGTCTCGTACGGGTCGTGCAGCAGCGTGGCGCCCCGGGACACCGCTGTGGCGGTGCGTTGGTCGACCTCGTCGTCGGAAGCGCACTCGAACGTGAGGTACTGCCGGGTGCCCGTCGCATGCTCCCATGCCTGGATGTGCAACATCTCGTACACGACCGGCGCAGAGAAGCCGATGGTCACTCCGTTGGCATCGGCGCCGCGGAAGATGTCGGACCGCAGCTCGACGACCTCTGGCAGGTCGAACGTGGCCGAGTAGAAGTCGAACAGGCCGACGAAGTCGGATGAGATGAAGCTGGCCAGCGAGATGCCGACGGTCACGTGCCCACTCCCTGGCCGAACGTCGTCTGCTTCACGAACTTCGAGTACAGATGATCGCCCGACGAGATCGCATCGTGCTTGGGTGTCTCGCCGGCCATGAGGCACGTCGGCAGGCACTCGATCATCGCGTCGTAGTTCGGCTGGTGGAAGAACACCAACGAGATCCGTCGCGAGTCGTGTGCCACGTGGCGGGGCGGGTTGACGACACGGTGCAAGGTGGACACCCACCTGTCGTTCGTCCACTCGGCCATCAGGTCGCCGATGTTCACCACCAGACCGCCGGGGATGACCGGGATGTCGAACCATTCACCCGACTTCGTCATCACCTGCAGGCCGCCCGGCTTGTCCTCGGGACGCACGATGGTCAGGCTGCCGTAGTCGCTGTGGGCGCCGGCCCGCAACTGACCCGGCAGCGGCTCGTCGGGTTGGTCGGGGTAGTTCAGCACGCGGAACATGCTGATGTGCTGATCGATCTTGTCCTCGAAGTACTGGATGTCGAGCCCGAGCCCGACTGCGAACATGCGCATCAACTGACGAGACAGCTCGGCCATCGTGCGGAAGTACTGCTCCCACAGTGAACGCATCTCGGGCAGCGCCGCCGGCCACACGTTGGCGGCGAAGTGCGGTCCGGCAACCGGGCCGGTGAAGTACGGATCGGAACGGTCGACATCGGGCGGCCCCATATCCATCTTCTCTTTCAGATCGCCCGGCGCCTCGTTCTCCAACGAGTAGGACAGGCCCTCTTTGCCCACCGCAGACCATCCGCGGACCTGATCCGGAGCTGGTTGTGCTGCTGTGGCCTTCTGGTCGTCGGGCAGATCGAAGAACGTCTTCGAGATGTCGTACACCCGCTTGATGAACTCCTCCGGCACGCCGTGCCCGGTGATCTGGAAGAAGCCGATCTGCTCGCAGGCATGGGAGATCTGGGCACCGACCGAGGCGATTCCCTCGGGTGTTCCGGCCAGGAACGGGCTGATGTCGATGACGGGGACGGTTTCCACGCAACTCTCACTTTCGAAGACGATGGGATGGCCAGGGGTGCCGGTCGCTGTGGTCCACCAACACAGCGACCGGCACCCGATGGCCCGGTTCTGACGCCTGGATCAGATGTTCTGCACCAGGTCCTTGTACTCCATGAACATGAACGGGTTCGATTCGACGATTGCGTCGATGGTCTCGGAAGTCGCAATCTCTTGTGCGATCACGGTGCGGAACTCTGGCGTCTCGCCCCTCAGCTTGGCCAGCACGGCGTTCGCCGCGATCAACCCGGTCTGGGCGGACGAGTAGTAGCGCGTCGCCACGAGGTACGGAGTCTTCATCCAGGTGATCATCTCTTCGTCGGCGTCGGATGACACGTGGACGATGGCGTCCTTGCCCTGGTCCTTCAGCCACTGCGCGATGCCGTTCGACATCGAGGCCGAGTAGGCCACGATGATCGAGATGTCGGGATGTGCCTGGAAGGCAGTCTCGACCACGCCCACCGCCTGAGTGCGGTCGAAGAAGGCCTGCTCGCGAACGACGACCTCGAACTCGGTTCCTGCAAGCACTTCGTCGAGACCCTCGTCGATCTTCTCCGAGAAGCCCTGGCCGACGACACCCTGCACGACCACGATCTTGCCGGGAGTCGCGTTCGCCTTGAGGTACTCGCCGATCAGGCGGCCACCTTCCACCGAGTCGAGCTCGGCCACACCGTCGAAGTACTGATCGGCGTCGGACGGACCCGGCCAGATGCAGTTGCCGGTGGGGATGCCCTTGGCCTTGGCAGCCGCTGCGGCCGCACCGGCGGACTCGGCGGTGTTGGGCTGAATGACCAGGCCAACGACACCCTTGGCGATGAACGCCTCGGCTGCAGCCAGTTCCTGAGCAGAGTCGTAGTTGACCTGCACCACCTCGAGGTCGTAACCCGACCCCTCGAGCGCCTTGTACACGCCTGTCGTGACGCCCTTGGTGTAGTCGTTCAGGCCGTTCAGCGTCAGACCGATCAGGCCGGAAGCCGGCCCGGCCGCGCCCTCGGTGCTGGGTGTCGTGTCGGGTGTGGAAACGGCCGGCGTGGAATCCGGCGTGGAATCCGGCGTCGTGTCAGGCGTGCTGCCCGCAGCCGGTTCGTCGTCTCCGCACGCGGCGATCAGGCTGCCCGCAGCTGCGAGGCCGCCGGCGACGACGACCCCCTGAAGGAATCTCCGTCGACCGAAGTTCTGAACTTCTCCCGGTTCTTTCATGCTTGTGTCTCCCCTTGTATCGGTTCGACCGACGGTGCGTCGGTCGGGGTGGTGGTGGATCGTTCGGGTCGGCTGCCGGCCAACCTCGAGAGAACCGACCGGCCCGAGGACCGGTTGCGGCGAAGGTCGCTGATCGCAGTGACGATGACAGCGAAGATCAGGACGGCGCCGAAGACCGCGTCGTTCCAGTAGGTCTGGACGTTGTTGAACGTCAGCGCCGCCTGCACGACACCCAGCAGGACGACACCGACGAAAGTGCCGATGGGCGAGCCGCGACCGCCTGCCAGCGAGGCTCCACCCAACACCACTGCGGCGATGGCCTGAAGGGCGTACTGACCGCCGACGCGAGGGTCGCCGGTGGAGATGCGGGCCATGCCGATGAGCCCGGCGAACCCGGCGAGCGAGCTGGAGATCACGAAGCACAAGATCTTGGTGCGCGCCGTGGGAATGCCCGCGAGGTAAGCGGCCTCTTCGGCCGAGCCGGTCGCGTAGACGTGCCGCCCGAACCGCGAGTAGCGCATGACGAGCGCCGCGAAGAACGCAACGATCAGGAAGAACCACACCGGGCTCTGCAAGCCGAGCACCTGTTGCCGCCCCAACCACTCGAACCGCTCGCGTGCGGGCACCGGCGAGCTCTTCGAGATTCGCAGCGCCAATGATGCGAACAGGCTCATGCCGCCGAGCGTCAGGATGAACGGCGGGATGCGCAGACCGGCGACCAGCACACCCCACACCAGGCCGATCAACGCGCAGACGATCAGCACCAGCACCACGGCCCACAGTTCGGAGCCGCCGTCATTCACTCGAGTGGCGCCGATGACCCCGGCCATTGCCGCCAGCATGCCGACCGACAG
>JANNFQ010000707.1:0-5719 GCA_031380045.1 Acidimicrobiaceae bacterium | reverse complement strand
CAGCCCGACGCCGTGCTGCTGTCGCCGGGGCCGGGCCGCCCCGAGGACGCCGGCATCCTGTGCGCGGCCATCCCTGCGTTCGGGCAGTTGGGCGTGCCGGTGCTGGGGGTGTGCCTGGGCCACCAGGCCATCGGCCACGTGTTCGGCGGCATCGTCCAGCGGGCACCGCAGCTGATGCATGGCAAGACCTCACGCATCGAACACCAGGGCGTCGGGGTGTTCGCCGGCCTGCCGTCACCCCTGACTGCCACCCGCTATCACAGCCTGGTCATCGCCCCCGACAGCATGCCCGACTGCCTACAGGTCACGGCCACCACGAGCGACGGCATCGTCATGGGCGTGCGCCACACCTCGATGCCCATCGAAGGCGTGCAGTTCCACCCCGAAAGCATCCTGACCGCCGCCGGCCACGATCTCCTGAAGAACTTCGTCTCGATGGTCGGCACTGGGCACCGCTCCCCTTCGCCCTCCTTCTGATGGTCGGGACTGGGCTCCGCTCCGCTTCGCCCCCACCCTCCGTTTCGCGAACCTGACTTCTGTTGGCTCGCTGCCGTTAGCGGTCTTGATCCGCGAACCGGTCAGTGGGGGCGTCTGAAGCCCCGTATGACCGCGTGGAGCCCACGGTCGGTGCTGCCGAGCTGGAGGTGGCGGTGAGTGTGGGCGGCTCGAGCCCGACATGGCCGCCTGGAGCCCACGGTCAGCCGGGCGGGCTGCTGCCGCGAGCGGCAGCGAGCCAGCGGACTACGGGTTCGCGAATGGAGGGAGCAGGCGAAGCGCAGCGGAGCCCAGTCCCGACCACTCGGAACGGCCCAGTCCCGACCACTTGCTACGGCGCGACGGTGGTCGTGGTGGTGGTGGTCGTGGTGGTGGTGGCAGGTGGAGCGGTCGTCGTGGTCGTGGTCGTGGTGGTGGTGACTGGGGCCACGGCTCGGCCGACTTGGATGGTGACGGCCGAGCCTGGGTCGACCAGCGTTCCGGAGTTGGGGTTTTGGGCGATGACCCGGCCGTCGTTGGCATCGCCGGCGGCGACATCGACACGCGTGACGGTGGCGACGAGGCCCTTCGATGTCAGCAGGTTCTTGGCCTGGGCCTCGGTCAGTCCGGCGACCGGCGGCACCGAGACCTGCTCGACCCCACTGGACACGATCAGGGTGATCGGCGACCCAGGGGCCAGCTCGCCGCCGACGGCGGGTTCGGTACGGATGACATCGCCGGCATCAACGGTGTCGTTGGCTTCGGTGGTGACGCCCACGACGAACTTGAACGGGTTGCCTTCCAGCAACGACTGAGCCGCCGCTTGGGCCTGCCCTTCGACGTTGGGGATGGTCTGCGTGTCGGGCCCTGCCGACAGCACGATGGCGACGGGCTGCCCCACCTTGAGCGATTGCAGCGCCACCGGGTTGGTGCGGATGACGGTGTCCTTGGGCAGATCCGATGTCTCGGAGGTGATCTCGCCGACCACGAAACCGGCCTCGGTCAACAGGCGCTTGGCTTCCTCCAGGTTCTCGCCGGTCACGTCAGGAATCGGCTGCGGTTCTTTCACCGGGTTGAAGTACACCTCGACGGCCGAGTCCAGCTGCACGATCGAGTCGGCCGGCGGAATGGTCTGGAACACCTGGTCTTCGGGCACCTCGGCGTTCTCTTGGGCCACGGGCGTGACCGACAGACCGGCCTGGGTCAAGGCTTGGCTGGCTTGCTCGATGGTCATGCCGACCACGTTGGGCACGGCCACGGTGGTCGGCGCAACGACATCCTCGTTCTTGGTCAGCGAGTTGTACAGCAGCACCCCGCCGATCACCAGCGCAATGACGGCGATGAAGCCGAGTACTGCGTACAGGCCATTGCGGTTGGGCGGCGAGTACTGCACCGGCGGCTGTTGCGGCCGCATGGGGTTCACGCCGGTTGCGGCCATCGTGGTGGTTCGCGCCTGCGCGGCGGCGGTTGAATAGGCGGCGGCCGCGGCAGCAGTCGAGGGAACGGCCGCGGTGCGCGGCAGGGCCACGGTCGACACGGCTGCCGCAGGCGGTGGGCTTGGCGGCGCGGTGCCGGCCAGCGCCAGGACGGGCTCGCCTGAACGGAAGCGGCGCAGGTCGTCGCGCACGGCGTCGGCGTCGGGGTAACGCAGGTCGGGGTTCTTGGCCAGCAGCTTGGCCACGATGGCCTCGAACGGGCGGGGCACGTCGGCCACCAGTTGGTTCAGCGGTTGGGGCGGGTCGTGCACCTGCTTGTAGGCGATGCCGACCGGGTTGTCGCCGGTGAACGGCGGTTTGCCGGCGACCATCTCGTACAGCACGATGCCCAGCGAGTACAGGTCGCTGCGCGGATCGGGTTGCGCGCCCTGCGCCTGCTCGGGCGAGAAGTAGGTGGCCGTGCCCATGACCGAACCCACCTGGGTGAGGTTGCTCTCGGTGGGCGCGTTCATGGCTCTGGCGATGCCGAAGTCGGCAACCTTCACCTGGCCGGCCGAGCCGATCAGGATGTTGGCGGGCTTGATGTCGCGGTGCACCACGCCGCCCTTGTGGGCGAAGCTGAGCGCGGCCGAGACTTCGCTGGCGATCTCGGCGGCCTGCACCGAACTGACGTGGCCGTTGGCGCGCAGGATGTCGGCCAGGGTGCGGCCCTGTACGTACTCCATCGCCATGAAGTAGGTGTTCGAGTACTTGCCCCAGTCGTAGACGCTGACGATGTTGGGGTGATTCAGGTTGGCCGCCGACTGGGCCTCGCGACGGAACCGCTCGACGAAGTTGGGATCGGTGGCGTACTCGGGAAACAGCACCTTGATGGCCACTGGTCGATCCAGCAACACGTCGCGCGCCAGGAACACGTCGGCCATGCCTCCACGGCCGATGCGGTTCTGGATCTCGTAGCGATCGTTCAGGACGATTCGCTCGTTGTTGTCAGTCACAGGTGCCCTACCCCGCTCGTTCGTCCAGGCAGGTGAAGCGGTGCAACGAGGTTATCGACTGCGACCCGTCCCGAACGGGGCACCCCGGTTTCGAGCGTCATGCCGGCGGTGCAGTCTCGGTGGCGAACAGGTGGTCGAAGACCTGCTTGGCGATCGGCCCGGCCAGCTTGCCGCCGGTGCTGGCACTGATCTCGTCGTTGGTTCCCTTCAACACCACGGCCACCGCGTAGCGGGGTGCCTCAGCCGGTGCGAAGCCGATGATCCAGGCGTGCGAGCGCTGCGGTTCGCCCGCCGAGTTCAGCTGTGCGGTACCGGTCTTGGCGGCGGCCTGGAGGCCGTTGGCCAGTTGCATCGTGCGACCGGTGCCCTCGTTCACCACGTTGATCATCAGCGCGTTCAGCGTGGCTGCAGTGGCGGGCGAAATGGGGGTCTTCCACACCTCGGGGTCGGTCTGGTCGATGACCGATCCATCGTGGAAACGGGTCGCCTCGACCACATAGGGCTTCATCATCCGCCCGCCGTTGGCAACCGTGGATGCCACCATCGCCATGTGCAACGGCACCATCACGTCGTTGGCCTGACCGAAGCCGCCGATGGCCAACAGCGGTTGCTGATCGGTGAAATCGGCGACCTCGCCGAACGAACTGGCAACAGCGCCGGGCAGGTCGATCGGCAGCTTCTCGCCGATGCCCCAGGCCTTGGTGCCGGCCACCATCCGTTCGGCCCCCAGTTGGATGGCCATCTGCGCGAACGGGATGTTGCAACTGCGGTAGAAGACCTCGACCATGCTGCCGCCGCACGCACTGCCGCCGTAGTTCTGGATGGGGTCGTTGGTCTGCGGCGGCACGTACTCGGTCTCGACCGGGAACTGTCGGTCGAGTGAGGTGATGCCGTTCTCGAAGGCGATGCTGGTGGTGATCACCTTGAACGCCGACCCCGGCATGTAGCGCTCTTGGTAGGCATTGGCCAGCAGCGGCTTGCCCGGATAGTTGTTCAGGAATGCCAGCACGTCGGCGGCCAGCGCGGTGTCGTGCACGGCCACCTGGTTGGGATCGAAGTTGGGGAAGCTGTACATGGCCAGCACCCGGCCGGTGGACGGCTCCATGACCACCACCGAGCCCTCGCGCTCGCCCAGCGCGTCCTTCGCCACTTGCTGCACATCTGAGCGCAGGGTCAACACCACCGATCCGGTGGGGCTGCCGCCGCCCAACAGATCGCCGATGGCCTGGAGGCGTTGTTCCGAGGTGGTGCCGGCCAGCACGCTGCTCTGGGTCTTTTCGATCTGGGTGCTGCCGTAGTTGAACGTGTAGTAGCCGGTGATGTTCGAGAACAGGTTGCCGGTTGGGTAGTCGCGTTGGAACTTGAACTCGTCGCCGGGGTCGATGGCGGCCACGCTGCGAGCCACCACGATGCCGTCGGAGGTCACGATCTCGCCGCGCGGGCGGTTGAAGTCGCGAATGGTCTGGCGGTCGTTGCGCGGGTCCTCGGTCAGTGCCTCTTTCTTGCCCACCTGCAAGATGTTCAGCTGCACGAACAGCGCCAGGAAGCACACCATCAGGCTCAGGGACAGGCGTCGGATCTTGCTGTTCACGGCGTGCCTGCACTTGACACGCCCGATTTCATTTCGCGCTTGGCGGCACGAGCAACCTGATGCGCTTCCCACCGCTCGCCGACGGTCAACTCGTCTGGTGTCTCGCCCAACCGACGTGCGGTGGAATCGCTGATGCGCATGAGCAGCGCGATCAGGAGGTAGTTCGACAGCAGGCTGGAGCCGCCGTAGCTGACGAACGGCAACGTGATGCCGGTCAGTGGCACCACCCTGATGACGCCGCCGATGATGATGAAAGCCTGGATGCCCAAGATCGCGGTCAGCCCGGTGGCGAGGATCTTCTCGTACGGGCGCTCGGTGCGGATGGCGATGCGAAACCCGGCCCCGATGATCAGGATGAATGCGATCAAGATGCCGGTGGCGCCGAACAGGCCCAGTTCTTCGCCCAGCGCGGCGAAGATGAAATCGTTCTTGACCTCGGGGATCTTGTTGGGGCTGCCCAGCCCCAAGCCCGTCCCGGCGACCCCGCCGTTCGACAGCGCGAACATCGACTGGATGATCTGGTAGCCCTTGCCCTCGTACTGCGGCCACGGGTTGTGCCAGATGGTGACGCGGGTCTGCACGTTGTCGAAGGTGCGCCAGGCCACGTACGCCGCACCGGCGAACATCAGCGTGCCCATCACCAGGAAGCTGGTGCGCTCGGTGGCGACCCACAGCATCACCACGAACAGCATGAAGAACAGCAGCGATGCGCCCAGGTCCTTCTGACCCACCATGACCACCACCGAGAAGCCCCAGGCCAGCGCGATCGGCAGCAGGTGCCGCGGTTCGGGCAGGTGCAAAGGGCCGACCCGCCACGTGTTGGCGGCGATGAGCTCGCGGCGCTCGGCCAAGTAGCCGGCGAAGAACAGCGCCAGGGCGATCTTGGCGAACTCGCCCGGCTGGAAGTTGATCGGGCCGATGCTGACCCAGATGCGGGCGCCGCCGAAGCTGCGACCGATGCCGGGCACCAGCGGCAGCAGCAAACCGCCGGCACCGACGAAGAAGAACGTCCACTTGTACCGAGCCAGGTCGCTGGTGCGTTGCACGATCAGCAACGTGCCGACGTACGCGACGATGGCGATCAGCGACCACGTGGTCTGCAGGCCGGCCAGCCGATCGTCCAGCCGGGTGATCATCACGTACCCCAGGCCGTGCAGCAGTGCGACCAGCGGCAGCAACGTGCCGTCGGCCCCGCGGGCCAGCAGGCGGGTGGCGATGCACGC
>JANNFQ010000666.1:0-16678 GCA_031380045.1 Acidimicrobiaceae bacterium | reverse complement strand
CGCTGTAGACGGCAACGGTCTTGATTCCGAGTTCGCGAGCGGCCCGAATGACTCGGACGGCGATCTCTCCACGGTTGGCGATCAGGATCTTGGTGAGCACGACTGGCAATACTTGCTGAATGGAGACCCCTGGTGCCACATGGCCCGCCGGCGACACGCCCGCAGCCGCCGAAATCGTCCCGTCCGAACCCCAGTTCTTGCCGTCCGAGCCCGAGTTCTTGCCGTCCGAACCTGGGTTCTTGCCGGCCGAAATGGTGTTCGGTGGCACGCCCGCGGTCGCCGGCTGGCACGTCCGGGTGGTCGACGAGACCGGCAGCACCAACACCGATCTGATGGCCGCGGCCGCAGCCGGCGCAGCGGATCGCAGCGTGCTGGTGGCCCGGCACCAGACCGCTGGACGAGGCCGTCTGGACCGCAAGTGGGAAGCGCCGCCCGGCGCCAATCTGCTGGTGTCGCTGTTGTTTCGTGACCCGCCGGCACATGCCCACGAACTGATCCAGCGAGTAGCGCTGGCCGCAGTGGGTGCGGCCCGAACTGTGGCCGACGTGGACGCACAGCTGAAGTGGCCGAACGACGTACTGGTCGGCGACGCGAAGTTGGCCGGTGTGCTGGCGCAAGCCGGCACCAGCGTGGGCACGGGGCCGAGTCGACTCGATCACCTCGTGGTGGGAATCGGCGTGAACGTGCAGTGGTCGCCCGAAGGTGGTGCCCGTCTGGGTCAGGACATCGATCCGCTGGCGGTGTTGGCGGCGATGCTGGTCGCCTACGACCGGTTGCCGGCCGACGTGCATCCGCTGTACCGCGCCGGCTTGGGCACGCTGGGTCGCCAGGTCAGGGTCGAGCTACCCAATGGCACAGCGCTGCTGGGGCGCGCAATCGATGTGGGTCGCGATGGGCGGCTGGCTGTTCTGGATGATTGCGCGATCACCCATCACTTCGACACCGGCGACGTCGTGCACGTGCGGACCGGCGAGAAGTGAACCCGTCGTGAACGCCATCATGATCCCCGGCGAGCGCCGGCCGGGCGAGGGTGACCCGGCCGAAGGCAGGTGAATCGATACCCTGGACAGTCGTGTCCTACTCCGACCAGCAGCCGTCGTACGCGTCGATGATGCCGCAGACGTTTGCGCCCTCGCCGCCCGGCGGCAGTGGTCGGCGACCGAACCGGTTCCTGTCGGTGGTGCTGGTCACGGGGTTGTTGGCCGTTGCCGGCACCACTGGCACACTGATCGCCGCTCGCAAGGCCATCGACACCGTGCAGCGCGTGCCTGGCGTGGCCGAAGTGCTCAGTCCGCCCAACGGAAACGTCGAGAACTTCCTGCTGGTCGGCTCCGACAGTCGCGCCGGCGCCGACCCCAACTCGCCCGACGCGTCGGGCATCGGCAGTGAGGTCGACGTGCAGGGATCGCGCAGCGACACCATCATGATCATGCGCCGCGACCGCGCCACCGGAGTGGCATCGCTGCTGTCGATCCCTCGCGATCTGTGGGTCGACATCCCCGGCCGCGGCACCAGTCGTGTCAACTCGGCGTACAACGACGGGCCAGCCGTGCTGGTGCAAACGCTGCAGCAGTCGCTCGGTCTGCCCATCCATCACTACATCGAGGTCGATTTCTTCGGCTTCAAAGATCTGGTCGAGGCCATCGGCGGTGTGCAGATGTGCTTCCTGTTGCCCACCCGCGACGTCAGCACCGGCCTGAACATCCCCCTGCCGGGTTGCTTCGTGCTGGACGGCGTGCAGGCGCTGGCCTACGCCCGCAGCCGTCACTACGAAGAGTTCCGCGAGGGTGATTGGCACGAAGACGGCACAGCCGACATCGGCCGCACCAAACGCCAGCAGCAGTTCGTGAACACGGCGCTGACCACAGCGCTGACCAAGGTGAAGTCGAACCCCTTCATCGCCGGCGATGTGTTGACCAGCAGTGGTTCGGCGATCCGGCTGGACGACGAGCTCGACATCCTGTCGGCCATCTCGTCACTGCGCGGCGCCGTCGAGGACGGGTTGGAAACGTGGTCGTTGCCAGTGCGCGGCGAGACGATCAATGGCAATGCGGTGCTGCAGCTTGCCGACGGTTCTGATGTTCTGCTGGCCTACTTCCGGGGCGATGGGCCGGCCCCCGTTCCCGCTGCCTGAACCGAGCCGTCATACTGTGACCCGATCATGAAAGCTCTCATCCTGGCCGGCGGCGCCGGCACTCGGCTGCGGCCCATCACCCACACCAGCGCCAAGCAGTTGGTACCGGTGGCCAACAAGCCCATTCTGTTCTACGGCATCGAGGCCATGGTGGCCGCCGGCATCACCGAGATCGGTGTCATCGTCGGCGACACGCGTGCCGAGGTCATGGCCGCCCTGGGCGACGGATCGAAGTGGGGGGCAGCGATCACGTTCATCCCGCAAGACGCGCCACTCGGCCTGGCGCACTGCGTACTCATCGCTGCCCCCTTCCTGGGCGACGACGACTTCGTCATGTATCTGGGCGACAACTTGTTGGAACAAGACCTGGGTGCTTTCGTCCGCGCCTTCGAAGACGCCCGCACCGGCGACGATCCGCCCACCGCGCAGATCCTGCTGAAGAAGGTGCCCGACCCGCACCGGTTCGGCATCGCCGAACTCGACGCGTCGGGCAACGTGGTGCGCCTGGTCGAAAAGCCCGCCGACCCGCCAAGCAACCTGGCACTGGTGGGCGTGTACCTGTTCGATCGCACCATTCTCGATGCAGTACGGGCCATCGCCCCCTCGCCGCGCGGCGAGCTCGAGATCACCGATGCCATCCAGGGGCTGGTCGATCAAGGGATGCGAGTCCGTCAGGAAGAGCTGACCGGGTGGTGGATCGACACCGGTAAGTTGACGCCGCTGCTCGAAGCCAACCGCCTGCTGCTGGAACGCATCGAGACGCGCATCGACGGTTCCGTAGATCACACGTCGGTCATCGACGGTCGCGTCGTGGTCGAGGCCGGCGCCACCATCATCGACTCCACGTTGCGTGGGCCGCTGATCATCGGCACCGGCACCGTGGTGCAGCACAGCTTCATCGGCCCGTTCACCGCCATCGGCAACGGGTGCGAGGTCAGCCACAGCGAGGTCGAGCACTCGGTCGTCATGGACAGCAGCAAGATCATCGAGATCAAGCGCCTGGAAGACAGCCTGATCGGCCGCGAGGCGGTCGTGTCGCGATCGCAGATCAGGCCGCGGGCCATGCGTCTGATGGTCGGCGACCATTGTCAGATCGACGTCGAGTAGGAAGAGACGGCACCGTCCATGGCCAACATCCACGAGAGCGACGTGATCGCCGGCGCCTGGATCGTCGAACCCGCGATCCACGGCGACCAGCGCGGTCTGTTCATCGAGACCTACCGGCGCGAGTGGTTTCCCGGTGGTCGCGAGATGCTGCAGGGCAACCGCGCCAACCGCCAACAGGGTGCTGTGGTGGGCCTGCACTACCACCTGCACCAGGCCGACTACTGGTACGTCCCGTTCGGCCACGCCCGCGTGGTGCTGCACGATCTGCGCCAGGGCGGGCCCACCGACGGGGCCACCCTGCAACTGGACCTGACCGGCGAGAACCACTTGGGCGTCTTCATCCCGCCCGGCGTTGCCCACGGCTTTTCTGCCATCACCGACATGGTCATCACCTATCTGGTCGACGGGTACTACAACCCTGCCGACGAGTTGGGCGTGGCGTGGGACGACCCCGCGGTCGACGCCGATTGGGGCGTGACCGACCCCATCCTGTCGGCACGCGATCAGGCGAATCCCGGTCGTGCCGACCTGCCTGCCGGTCGCCGGCCCTATTGGCCGATGCGCACGTGAGGAGCATGCCGTGAAGATCTTCGTCACCGGCGGCGCCGGATTCATCGGATCGAACTACGTCCGCCACCTGGTCAACGAGACCGACGACGAGGTCACCGTGTACGACGCGCTGACCTACGCCGGCAACATCGAAAACATCCGCGATGTCATCGACGATCGCCGGTGCCGTTTCGTGCACGGCGACATCTGTGATCAGGACGACGTGCTGACCGCCATGAAGGGACACGACGCGGTGGTGCACTTCGCGGCCGAGACCCATGTCGACCGGTCGATCAAGGACGGCTACTCGTTCGTTCGCACCAACTGCTTCGGCACCAACGTGCTGTGCGATGTGGCCCGTCAGGTGGGTGTCGAGCGGTTCGTGCACATCTCGACCGACGAGGTCTACGGCTCGATCGAGGTGGGCTCGTTCGACGAGGACGATCGGTTGGGGCCGCGATCGCCGTACTCGGCAGCCAAGGCGGGCAGCGATCTGATCGCGCTGAGCTACTTCACCACGCATGGCCTGCCGGTCATGGTGACGCGCTGCAGCAACAACTACGGGCCGTACCAGTTTCCCGAGAAGGTCGTCCCGCTGTTCACCACGAACCTGTTGGACGGTCAGCAGGTGCCGTTGTACGGCGACGGCGGCAACGTGCGCGACTGGATCCACGTGCACGACCACAACACCGCGGCCGATCTCATCTTGCGACAGGGCACCATCGGCCAGATCTACAACATCGGTGCCGGCAACGAGATCACCAACTACGAGCTGACCCATCGCCTGTTGGAACTGACCGGTCGCGACGACAGCTTCATCCGGCCGGTCGAAGATCGACTGGGCCACGATCGGCGCTATTCGATCACCCACGACAAGGTCAGCGCGCTCGGATGGAAGTGCGAGCACAACCTGATCGACGGTCTGGCCGCGACGGTCGAGTGGTACCGGGCCAATCGGGCGTGGTGGGAACCGCTGAAGGCACGCGCCGCTCTATGAGGGTGCTCGTGACCGGTGCCGGTGGGCAGCTGGGCCACGACACGGTCGCCGCATGCCGTTCGGCCGGCGACCACGTGCTGGCCTGCGACCACGCAACGCTCGATGTCACCGATCGCGATCAGGTGCTGGGCTGCATCACGTCGTTCGCTCCAACGGCAGTCATCCACTGCGCCGCGTGGACGGCGGTCGATGCGTGCGAGAGCGACGTTGCTCGCGCCTACAGCGCCAACTCGCTGGCCGTTCGATGGGTGGCCGAGGCCTGCGATCGCACTCGTGCGCATCTGGTGCACGTCAGCACCGATTACGTGTTCGACGGCACGCTGGATCGCCCGTACCACGAATGGGACACCCCGAACCCGACCAGTGTGTATGGCGCCAGCAAGCTGGCCGGCGAGCACGAGGCCGCCGCTCTGGGCGTCGGCGCGGCCATCGCGCGCACGTCGTGGGTGTGCGGACAGCACGGCGCCAACATGGTTCGAACCGTGCTGCGGCTGATCGATCAGCAACCGACGCTGTCGTTCGTCGATGACCAGGTGGGGTGCCCAACCTTCACCGCCGACCTGGCCCCGATGCTGCGACGCCTGGCCGTCGATCAACGTGCCGGCGTGTATCACCTCACCAACCAACGGTCGGTCAGCTGGTACGGGTTCGTCCGCGAGATCGTCGCTGCCGCCGGGCGCGACTCATCGATGGTCACGCCCATCTCGACCGCGCAGCTGCAACCGCCGCGGCCTGCGCCCCGGCCGGCCAACAGCGTGCTGGACAACGCGGCCGCCCGACATGGTGGGCTGCCGCTGCTGCGCGATTTCGCCGAGCCGCTGGCCGAACTGGTCGCCGCGCTTCAGTCCTGAGCCAGACCACGTCGATCAGCGTGTGAACACCTCGAACCCGCCACCGGGTCGGAAGTGTGCACACGCTGAGCTTGAAGGCGGTCAGCTGGCGGCGTACCAGCCGGCCAGATCCAACACCTGCTGCGCGGGCATCATGCTGAACATGCAGATGTCGGTGCCGGTCACCGCCCGGGTGGGCACCACCGTGAGATTGGCCGTGTTGCGACCGACGGTGGTGTTGATCGCGACCGTGCCGTAGGCGCCGTCGTCGATGCAGGGTGCAACCGTCATCCAGCCATCGGCCCCCGGATCGACCGCCACTGCGGTCAGCACCAGTGCGCGCGCGTCGTCGGGCACAGCGGTCATCGCCGGATGGCTGTTGGCAGGAGCCGCCGGCGTGTTGATGACCGACCGGGTGATCGGCCCGACGGGAACGCCGACACCGTCGCGAGAGTCGGCCAAGCGGGTCGGGGTCGTCGAGTGATACCACCAACCATCGGCCGCCGACGAGAACGCACCCACCAGATCGACCACGACATGCGTGACCATGCTGGCGGCGATGCACACGTCACCGTCGGGCGACACGCCTACCTGGGCGAAGTTGCTCGAAGTCTGGCCTGCCACGACGTTCAGGTTCGAGGTGGCCGGCATCGGTTGATCGCATGGGTACACCGTCACGAATCCTGCTGCGGCCGGCTCGGTGGCCGCCAGGTTGATCGCCACAGCGGTGGTGCCGGGGGTCACCGAGATGCGGCGCGGTTGACCGGGCTGCAGCATTCCACCCGCTGGTCCACCTACCGGGCCGCCGGCCAGGCGGGTGTCCAGTAGACGCGCCGGGCCCACCGATCGATAGCCCGCCGCACCAGCGGTGCCCTTCGGCAGGTACGACCCGAAGACATCGACCACCAGGTGCACATCGGTCGAGCTGTACACACAGATCTGGCTGCCCGCCGACACGCCCACCAACGCGAACGCGGCTTGTGTGTTTCCAGCGGTGAGGTTCAGGTTGCTCGCCCATGGTCGCGGTCCATCACACGACCATGCCGTCACGAAGCCATCGCCCGCGGGCTCGACACCCACAAGATCGACGGCGACGGCCAATGCCCCCGGGGCGGTCAGCCCCGCCAGCGTGACCCGCCGCGTCTCGCCGGCGGGCAGGGCAGCACCGGTGCGCGTGTCCAACGCGCGCCGGGGTGCAGATGCGACGAAACCGAGTGCGGGCGAGGTCGCCGTCAGCTTGGTCGAGGGCATGGTCGCCGGTGGCTCGACTTCGAAGAAGGTGGGTCGATACAGGTATGGCCGCGCAAACGCCTGCGGTTTCATCTGCCATGCGTTGTGCGAGACCACCACGATCAGGTTGCCCAACGACGAGCGCCATGGCAGCAGGTGCGGCTGATAGGTGTTGGCGGATCCGTCCAACGTCTTGCTGGGCAGCGTCATCGTGCGAACACGCGTCCAGGGACCCTGCGGTGCGGGCGCAGTGTCCAGCACCACGTCGGTGCCGAACCAGTCGTTGGGCTTTGTGACCGACACCCACACGCCGTCGATCAGCCGTGGTTGCATCGAGTACGTCTGCCGCTCGGGGCCGACCTGCACGGGCTGGGCCTGCGCGCGATCGGCCACCCAACCGCTGCCGTTCCAGTAGGTGGGCGACTGTTCGAAGCGGCCACGATCGACGCGCCCCAGGAACGTGCGGTTGGGTCGCGGCGAAGTGGCATCGGGCAGGTTGAACTGGTCGTACGAATGCCCGAACAGGTAGCTGTAGTCGCCATCGCTCTCGACCGACCAGCCGTACAGCACTCGACCGTCGTCGTCGGGCGCCGGCGCAAAGCTGACCACAGCCAGGGAGACGGGATCGATGCGCGCCAGCCAGACGCCGTCTGGTGCGGCGCCGTCGGCCGCACCCTTACCTGTGGCGTTGCCGACGAGTGCGTAGAAGACGTTCAGCAACCCGTCGGCGCCCATCGCGCCGCCCATCGGCCAGAACCACCGTGAGCAGTTCAGGGTCTGTTCGCCGCCGACGAATGAGGCGCGCCCTGGGTTGGGGCACTGATCGCCCGGCGAGCTGGGGCCGTGCAGGGCGCGGAAGCACGAACCGGTCTGGATGAGGGCTGCGTTGTGAGCGAAGCGAGCGTCGATCAGCGTGCTCATCGCCGCGCCGGTCGGCGAGTAGAAGGCATCTTGGAACAGCCACAGCACGCGGCCGTCGGGCAGGGGATAGGCACGCAATGCATCCAGGCCGACGTACTCGTCGACCTGCCCGGCGAACAGCTGGTTCAGCTCGGCTGTGCCCAGCCCGCTGGCGCATGTTCCGCCTGCCGCGCCGACCGGCAGGTTGCTCGGAAGCGCGACACAGACTGCGCTGGCGACGAACGCCGCCACGAGCACCGGATGTACGAGGGGCCGCCGAAGAATCCTTCTCAGGGTGACATTCTCGCCGGAAATGCGGCACCCGCGGGTTCAGGCCGGCGCATCACAGGCCGAGCAGGGGCAGGCAGGCGTCGAGGTGGTGGATGCTGATGTCGTCGGCGCGCAGGTGCTGCTGCCAGTGATCACGCGTCATCTCGAACAACATCGAATCGGTCGACACAGTGCGGCGAACCTTGCGGCTGACTCCGGTCGCTGTGTAGCCCAGGCTGCGGGTGACGCCCAACGAAGGGCCGTTGTCGAAGAAGGCCGTGGTCGTGGCCAGGGTTGCGCCGAACCCGGCGAAACCCAGGTGCAGCGTGGCGCGACGCAGTTCTTTGCCCAGCCCCTGCCCCTGGAACTGGCGGCCCAGCCACGAGCCCGACTCGAACTGGCGAAGGATGGGGAAGTCATGTGCTTCCAGGCTGGTGGTGCCGGCGACGACCCCGTCGACCACGACGGCCAGTGGCATGTGGAAGCGCGAGGGCGACGTCTCGGCCCGGCAACGCCAGAACCACTGCATCGAGTTGCGTTCCAGCAGTGGCGACCGGGCGTCGGTCCAGGGCATCGCGAATGGCATGAAGTCGGGGTCGTGAATGCCCTTGGCGGCCAGTTGGGCCAACTGCACGGCCAACGAGTCGTCGACGTACCGAAGTTCGATGCGTGGCGTCACCACACGCAGATCGAACAGTGGCCAGACCGGATGTGTCACGCCGCAATTCTTGCTGGACGCAATCGTCACAGCATCAGGAATTCCGAGGACCGAGATGTGTCAGTACGCGGCGGCCGCGGCGCGTTCGGCACGTTCGGCCTCGGCCATGGCCGCGATCTCGTCGATCTCCTCCGATGCGAAGCCGGCCATCTCACGGAACTTGCGGGCCAGCATGATCGACGCCTCACGCGTCTCGCCCCGGGTACCGCGGAAGTTGAACAGCCCGTCGACGGTTCGCTGGAAGTCCAGCGCAGCCGTGCGGCGCTCGGCATCATCCTTGGTGATCTCGCGCAGCCAGGTGCTGCCCATCTTCACGTGGGTGACCTCGTCGGCCAGCATCCAGTCCTCGGCGAAGTACAGCACCGGATCGTTCATCTCGACCGCGAAGTCGCGCATGGTCGTGAAGACATCGATGGCCAGACCCTCGAGCGCCCGATTGACACCCGCCAGCCGGAACACCGGATCGGGGTGACAGGCCGCTTCGAACAGGGTGACCGTTTCGCTGTACTCGCCTACGTCGGTGCCCATGTGCTCGCCCAGTAGCAAGCTGATCTCGACGTGGCGCGCCTCGTCCCAGCACTGCCGGGCCATGTCGAGCTTCATCGCGAACGGCGTCTGTTCGGTGGTGTAGTCGAACGCTGTGCGACCCGCGCCCTCGAGGGCCTGGATCTCGCCCACGAAGATGCCGTGCATCTGCCGCCGGGCGCGGTCGCCCGACTCGGCGCTCTCGGGGTTCATCCTTCGGTCTTCGCCGACATCGTTCGGGCGGTCATCGTTGAACCGCTCGGCGGTGCTGATGCGATGGAACCGATCGTCGCGGGCGAGCGAGGACGGAGGGAGCTGGGTGCGCATGGACGAACAGTACTGCCCGCTGACCAGCTTGAACAGGGTACGAGGCCAATCGGGGTGTGCGGCTGAGTTCGCTGACCCCTGCATGACGTGCACGCGACAGCGCGTGGTCGGCGGGCCATGATGGGGGCGTGCGGGTCGCTTACACGTTGGAGCAGTGCTGGCACGACGTGCCTGGCGGAACTGCGGTGGCCGCGCTGCGCGTGGCCGAGGCGATGGACCTGCACGACGACATCCGCCTGATCGGGGTGGCGGGGCGCCACAAGCACTTGCCCGACGACCCGTGGACGCCGCCCATCCCCATCGCCCATCTGCCGATCGGGTCACCGTGGCTGTACCAGACGTGGCTGCGCGCCGGATGGCCGAAGGTCGAGCGCGCCACTGGTCGGGTCGACGTGGCCCACGCGACGGGGCTGGTGCCGTGCCCCACCGACGCACCGCTGGTCGTCACCCTGCACGATCTGGCCTTCGTGCACACCCCCCAGCACTTCTCGCGCATCGGCGTCAGTGTCTTCAACGCCAGCCTCGACTTGATCCGTCGCAAGGCCGCAGTGGTCTTGTGTAGCAGCCAGGCGACGATGGACGACGTGCTGTTCGCCGGCATCGACCAGGACCGGCTACGGCTGGTGCCGCTGGGCGTCGATGTCGACCATGCGCCGCCCGACGAGGTGCTGCGGGTGCGGCGCCTGTACGACCTGCCCCCGCAATATCTGCTGTTCGTCGGCACCGTCGAGCCACGAAAGAACCTGCGCGGCCTGGTGGCTGCGGTGTCGATGCTGGACGATCCGCTGCCACTGGTCGTCGCCGGCGCGTCGGGTTGGGGCGACATCGGGCTGGACAGCCAGGCGACGGCATCAGTGCGCTTCTTGGGTTTCGTGCCCAGCGAGGACCTGAATCCGTTGTACGCCGGCGCCCAGGTGTTCTGCTATCCCAGCGAGCGCGAGGGATATGGGTTGCCCGTGCTGGAGGCGATGGCACAGGGTGTGCCGGTGGTGACCAGCGTGGGCACGGCCACCGAGGAAACGGCAGGCAGCGCGGCAGTGCTGGTCCAGCCCGGCGATCCGGCCGACATCGCCCGCGGCATCGACGAGGCCATCCGTCGCCACGCCGAACTCTCGGCCAAAGGCGTCGCCCGAGCCCACAAACGAAGCTGGTCGCGCACCGCCGCGCTGACAGCGGCTGTCTATCGCGAGCTCGCCCCGTGACGGCCGAAGAACCGTTGCGTGCGGGCGAACCGTTGCACATCGGTGTCAACCTGCTGTGGTGCTTGCCCGGAGCCGTTGGTGGGTCCGAGCAGTACCTCGTCCGCCAGCTGGCCGGTCTGCTGCAGTTGACCGGCGACGAGGCGTCGCCGCCCGTTCGGCTGACGCTGTTCGTCACGTCGGCCTTCCGCGAACTGCACGCGGCCACGCTGGACGGCTGCACGTTCGTCGATGCGCCACACGACGGTCACCGACGCGCGCTGCGCGTGTGGGACGAGAATACGTGGTTGTCGTCGCGCACTGCCCAGATCGATGTGGTGCACCACGGTGGCGGTACCGCGCCACGACGGGCGCGACGGCCATACGTGCTGACCATTCATGATCTGCAGTACCGCACGTTTCCGCAGTACTTCAGCGGCCTCAAACGTCGGTACCTCAACGCCGTCGTACCGGGATCGGCCGGGCGCGCAGCTGTGGTCGCAGTGCCGAGCGACTACGTCAGGCAGTCGGTCATCGCCGAACTGGGCATTGCCCGTGATCGTGTGCACGTGGTTCCGCACGGGTACGAGCCCGCGCTGCTGGTGCAGCGAACGCCCCAGGACGAGTTGCGCCGCCGGTACGACCTGGGCAACGACCGGGTGCTGGTGTACCCGGCCATGACTGCGCCGCACAAGCGCCACGACTTCCTGATCGAGCTCATGCGCCACCACTGGACCGACACCGATCT
Source organism: Acidimicrobiaceae bacterium (assembly GCA_031380045.1). Lineage (GTDB taxonomy): Bacteria > Actinomycetota > Acidimicrobiia > Acidimicrobiales > Ilumatobacteraceae > VFMC01. The sequence continues at coordinate 5,165 of JANNFQ010000666.1, read as the reverse complement.
GCGTCTGGTGCTCATCGGCGGGCCCGGCCTTGCCGACGACGTCGTGCAGCGGGCCATCGCCGCCAGCGCCGTCGATGTTCGTGGTCGCATCGTGCGGCCGGGCAGGGTCAGCGATGCCGATCGCAACGGACTGTTGGCGATGGCCGAGGCGATGGTGTTCCCCAGCGAGTACGAGGGCTTCGGTGCCCCGCTCATCGAGGCGATGGCGTTGGGCGCACCGGTCATCTGCAGCAATGCGACGTGTCTTCCCGACGTGGCCGGCGATGCCGCGGTGGTGCGGCCGCTGCGCTTCGAGGCGTGGTCGTCGGCGCTGGAAGAGGTGGCCGAACGTCGCGCCCAACTGGTGGCCGCCGGACACGCCCGTGTGCAGCAGTTCACCGCGCTCGAGTCGGGGCGGGCGTTGCTGGATGTCTATCGCCAGGCCGCCGCCGCATGACCGCCTTGCGCATTGCGGTGCTGTGCCCCCACTTCGCGCCGGACAACGCGCCGACGGGCGAGGTGATGACTCGCATCGTCAGCGAGTTGACCGACCTGGGCCACCGGGTCGATGTCGTGACCGCGTTGCCGTGGTACCGCGAGCACCGCATCGAGCCGGGCTGGACAGGTCGTTGGGTTCGTCGCGAACGAACCAGCTGGGGGTCGATCACGCGGGTCCATCCGTTTCCCGGCAACGACAGGACCAACCTGTTGCGCCGCGCCATCGGGTTCGCCGGCTTCTCGGCGCTGACGGCAGTCGCGTCGTGGCCGGGCGGCAAGGTCGACGCGGTCATCGCCATGTCGCCGCCACTCACCATGGGCATGACCGGATGGACCACGCATGTGGTGCGCCGCGGGCCGTTGGTCTTCAACGTGCAGGACATCTTCCCCGACGCCGCCGTCGAAACCGGGGCGATCACCAACCGGCACATCATCGCCGTCGCGTCGTGGCTCGAACGGCTGAGCTATCGCCGGGCCGCAGCGGTCACGGTGCTCAGCGACGATCTGCGCGACAACGTGGCGGCAAAGCTGTCGCCGAAGCTGCGCGGCCGCGTGCACGTCATCCCCAACTTCGTCGATACGACGTTCATCCAGCCGGGCGACCGGATGACGCCGTATCGCACCGAACATGGCATCGGTGACCAGGCCGTGGTGATGTACGCGGGCAACGTCGGTTTCTCGCAGTCGCTGGAACTGCTGCTGGCAGCAGCGGCGCAGATGCCACAGGTCACCTTCGTCATCAACGGCGACGGGGCGGCCAGGGCATCGCTGCAGCAGCAAGCGGCCCACCTGGCCAACGTGCGGTTCGTCGGCTACCAGCCCAAGGAGCGCCTGCCCGAGGTGCTGGCGTCGGCGGATCTGCACGTAGTGCCGCTGCGGACCGGGCTGGGTAACGTCAGTGTGCCCTCGAAGACGTACTCGATCCTGGCGGCGGGCCGCCCGGTGCTGGCATCGATCGATGCCGACACCGAGGTACCCAGGATGATCCAGGCGTCGGGCGCCGGTCTGGTGGTGTCGCCCGACGACCCCGACGCGTTCATCGACGGACTGCGTTCGTTGCTGGCCGATCGCGCCGCGCTGGCCGCGATGGGCGCTGCCGGACGCACCTTCGTGCAGCACGCTGCCTCGCCCCGGGCCGTGGCGCTGGCCTACGTTCGCCTGATCGAGCAGGGCGCACTGTGAACATGTGCCAACGCGTCGGATGGCCCAACCGGTAGCCTCCAACACTCGTGGCTACGTCCTCATCGTCTTCCAGCGCCAAAAAAGTCGCCAGGCTCGCTCAGCGGGGCAAGGGCAAGAAGGTGCGCTTCCAAGGCGGCACCCTGTTCCCTGCCGTGGTGCTCGGCGTGGTGATCATCGGCCTGCTCTCCATCGTCTATGCGCGCCAGAGCCGCCCCGATCCGGGTTCGTTCCCGCCCCAGGTCGGCGATCACTGGCACGCTGCGTATGGCATCTACGTGTGCGACGGCTGGCTGCCCCTGCTGACCGGCAACCAAGAAGAGACCGTCACCGACTCGGCCGGCAACCAGAGCTATGTCAACGACGACTTCGGCGCCACCGGCGTGCACAGCCACGACGACGGGGTCATCCACTATCACCCGTACAGCGCCAGGTCGGTCGGCAAGCGCGCCAAATTGGGCGTGTTCCTGGATGTGTACGGCATCGAGCTCGACACCGATCATCTGAAGTTGCCCGCCGCGCAAGGTGGCGACGAGTGGACCACCGACGACTTCAAGTGCAACGACAAGGACGTCGAGATCAAGGTCGTGGCGTGGGACAGCTACACCGATACTGGCAAGGGTTCCACCTTCATCACCGATCTGAAGAGTGTTCGCATCACCCAGAACGGCATGGTCTTCGCGATCGTCGTGGCGCCGAAGGACACCGACATCGTCATGCCGCCGTGGGCCAGCGAACTGCCCGAACTGGGCGCAGCCGATGGCGGCAACGTGCCGGCCACCACGGTGCCCGGCGGCACCACGGCCACGGGCGACACCGTGCTGCCAGGTGACACGGCCCTGCCTGGCGACACCAGCGATGTGCCGAATACCGATGTGCTGCCGGTCGACACGACCAACACGTCCACGGCCAACACGGCCACGACAGGGACGAACAGCGCCACCACCACCACGGGCGGCTGATGCGCGCCGTCGTTCTGGTCGGCGGATTCGGAACGCGGCTCAGGCCGCTCACGCTGTCGGTGCCGAAACCGATGTTGCCGGTCGGACATGTGCCGATCATCCAGCGGTTGATCGCCAACCTGGTGCGCGGCGGGGTCACCGAGGTCACCCTGGCGTTGGGTTTCAAGCCCGAGCCCTTCCTGCACGCTTTTCCCGATGGCACATGTGCCGGCGCCACGCTGCGATACGCGGTGGAACCACGGCCGCTCGACACCGCCGGCGCCATCCGCTTCGCAGCCGACGCGGCAGGCATCGACGACACCTTCGTGGTCGTCAACGGCGACATCCTGACCGACCTCGACATCGGCGCCCTGGTGGCGTTCCACGTCGATCGAGCCGCACAGGCCACCCTGCACGTCATTGCGGTCGACGATCCGTCGTCGTTCGGCGTCGTCGCCCTGGACGCCGATGGCCGGGTCGAGCGGTTCGTCGAGAAACCCACCCCCGGCACCGAGCCGACCAACTTGATCAACGCCGGCACCTATGTGCTCGAGCCGAGGGTGCTGGATCACATTCCCGCCGGGCAGAAGCTGTCGATCGAACGATCCACGTTTCCCGCCATCGTAGGTACCGGCGGTTTGTTCGCCTTCGCCACCGACGATTACTGGATCGATACGGGCACGCCCGAGTTGTACCTGCAGGCCAACCTGGATATCGCCGCCAGCCGGCGACCGAACGACACATGTCACGCAGTAGCAGATGGTGCCTTCGTCGCCGCCACGGCGACCATCACCGATTCGCTGGTTGCCGCAAACGTGATGGTCGCGGCCGGCGCCACGGTCACCGGCTCGGTGCTGTTGGACGGAGCCCGAGTCGGTCAGCATGCGAACGTGTCGGGTTCCATCGTGATGGGCCTCGTCGCCGCTCGCGCCACGGTGCGCCGATCGGTGATCGGCGCCGAGGGCGTCGTGGGCACCGGCGAGATGCTGGTGGATGCCAAACGGCCCGATCCCGACGCGCCGTGATGCACAGCGCGGGTCGACGATGAGGATCATGGTGGTCGGCGGGGCCGGCTTCATCGGCTCGCATCTGGTCGATCGGCTGCTGGCCGAACAGCATGTCGTCGATGTAGTCGACGACCTGTCCAGTGGCAGTCTGGCCAACCTGGCGTCGGCTCGCGGTGCGGGCGGCGATTTGAAGATCCACCATCTCGACGCTGGTTCGGCCGAGTTCGTGGCCCTGGTGGCCATGCGCGAGCCCGATGTCATCGTTCATCTGGGTCTGTTGCCGCCCGGCCGCAGCACCACTGCGGCGATGTCATCCAGCGTGCACACCACCCTGAACGTGCTGGACGCGGCGCGTCGATCTGGGCCCGGCAAAGTGGTGGTCGGCCTGCCCGCCGGCGCGCTGTACGGCGAAGTTCCCAGCCGCGAACAGCCCGTGAAAGACGGCCGACCCTTCGCCCCGACCAGTGTGCGTGGTGTCATCGCGCACACCGTGGTGGATTTGTTGACGACAGCCCGACGAACCGACGATGTCGAGTTCACGGCCCTGGCGCTGGCCGCGGTGTACGGCCCGCGCCAGCGCGACGACGGTGGTGTCGTCGCCGCGTTCGCGCACGCGATTGCCCGTGGGCAGCCGGTCACCATCCACGGTGACGGTCGGCAGATGCGCGATTTCCTGTTCATCGACGATGCTGTCGATGCCTTCGTCCGCGCTACACAGCGGGGGGGAGGCCTGGTGGTGAACATCGGCACTGGCACCCCCACGTCGATCCGCGACCTGTGGGCGGCGCTGGCCGGACCGTCGGCGTCGCCACCCCGGCACACACCTGAACGCCCCGGCGACCTGGCTCGCGTGGCACTTTCGCCCACCCGGGCGCGCATCCATCTGGCGTGGGCGCCGTGGACAGATCTGGAATCTGGCCTGCGCGCGGTGCGTCCATTGATTGCCGATTCCTGAACAGATCGTGCGCGTCCGGGGGTGCCGAACGAATCATCTTTTGTGGGATTCATGACATCTGCTTGAATCTCCCCTACTCTGTGCAGTACCAAGAGGGAGGCATTGATCCGTATGGCAGGAATGGTCGCGAGACGTCATGCGGGGAGCCAGTCGCGAAACCGGCCCGACAACTCAACAAGAGGTGACGGATGAAAAAGGTGTATGTCCTCGTAGCGGCTGTCTTCGCTGCCTTTGCGGCCCTGTCTGTGGGGTCGGCTTCGTTCGCGTCCGGCCCATGCGCAAGCTGCGGCCCCGGCGACAGCGTTCCCGCAACCGACGACACGGTTCCGTCGACCGACGAGGTGACCACCACGTCCGGACCGACCACCACCCCGGCGCCCGACACAACGCCGCCGACCACGCCGGCACCGACTGCCGCGCCCAGCACCCTCGGCACCGTTGCCACCTCGGCCAGCGAAGTTCCCACCACCCCGGCTGCCGGAGGCGTGACGGTTTCATCCGTCGATCAGGCGGCTCCCACGTCGGCAGCCCAGGTGTCGCCCAGCTCGGTGTTGCGGGACGGTCTGTTGCCGAACACGGGTACTGACGTCGCCATCCCGCTCATCC
>JANNFQ010000665.1:0-3679 GCA_031380045.1 Acidimicrobiaceae bacterium | reverse complement strand
GAGCCCGCAGCTGATTCGTGGCCCCTGCCACCGCTCCCCCCCGGTGGTGGCAGGGGCCGATGGGTGAACAAGACCAGCGCCGTTAACCTGATCGAATGGCTGTGAACCGTGGTCTCCTGGCAGTGTCGCTGGGTGTTGCCGTGGTCGTCAGCGTCACCGGTGGATGGCTGCTCAGCAGCGACGACTCATCGGGCATCGCCGCCGACGACCAGGTCAGCTACAACAGTGCCGTGGTCGCCCAGATCCCGTCCATCGGCACCAACGCACAGGTCGAGGGCGATCCACTGCCGGACATCACGGTGCAGGACAACGACGGCAACGATGTCGCCCTGCGCAGCCTGATCGGCACACCGCTGATCATCAACTTCTGGTACTCCACATGCGGTCCCTGCAAGGTCGAGCTGTCGGGTTTCGGCAAGGTGCACGCCGAGCTCGGCGACCAGATCCGATTCGTCGGGATCAACCCGTCTGACACACCAGAGGTCAACGTGTCGTTCGCCGCCGACCGTGGTGTGCGTTACGAACTGCTGCGCGATCCCGACGGCGCGTACAGCGACGCTGTCGGCATCGCCACGGCCCCCGTCACGCTGTTCGTCGCCGCCGATGGCACCATCGTTCGCCAGACCGGCGTTCTGGACGAGGCCGAGTTGCGCCAGTATGCAGAGCAGTTGCTGGCATGAACCTGTCGCTGGCGTTCATCACCGGCATGTTGGCCGCGGTGAACCCGTGCGGTTTCATCCTGCTGCCCACCTACCTGCTGTACTTCCTGGGCCTGTCCAGCGCCCAGGCCGGTGTCGAACGTGCGCCCATCGGTCGAGCGCTGACCGTCAGCGTTGCGGTGTCGGGTGGCTTCATGGCGGTGTTCCTGGTGGTGGGCCTGATCACCGAGTTCGCCACCAATTGGGTCAACGCCAATGCCAAGTACCTCACCGGCGCGATCGGCGTGGTGCTGGTGGTGCTGGGCATCGCCATGCTGTTCGGCTATCGGCTGCCCATCAACACACCCAAGCTCGATGCCGGCGGCCGCGACCGCACCACCTGGTCGATGTTCGTGTACGGCATCGCCTATGCGATCGCATCCATCGGCTGCACCCTGCCGCTGTTCGTCGTCAACCTGTTCGGTGCGGCCAAACGCCGTGGTGTCGCCGCGGGCTTGGCCAACATCGGCATGTACGGGTTGGGCATGGCACTACTGGTCACCGCGCTCACGGTCACGCTGGCCGTTGCCAACCTGGGGCTGTTGAAGTTGTTGCGCCGCGGCATGCAGTACGTCGAGATGGTGGCCGGCGCGTTCGTGCTGCTGTCGGGCCTATATCTGCTGTGGTACTTCTGGGTGGTCGACATTCAAGAAGAGCGCGATCCCATCACCAGGGCGGTCGAGCGCTACCAGGTCGACATCCAGAACTTCCTGAACGACCACTGGCGCGGTGTGGCCATGGTGCTGGTCGCCGTGGTCACCACCGCCGTTGTCTACACAGCCGGCAATCGTCGCAGTCGGTCACAGGACGCCGCCCCATCGCCAGAAGACCAGACCATGGCGGCCAGCGAATGAGCCAGGCCTTCGCCGATCTGCTGGCCCGGCCCGGTGTGGAAGAGGTGTGCGAGCTGCGATCTTCATTCGGGTTCATGGCGTTCCACGGCGGAGCGCTGGAAGAGATGACCGATGTCATCGCCCGCGCCGCAGCTCAGCGAACCGGCGCCAGCTACTACGGCGTGCATCAGCCCAAGGGCGACGAAGAGCACCTGCCGTCCACGCGGTTCGATCCCGCGTTCTCGTCGCGCCTGGCCGACTTCGTCGACCACGTCCAGATCGTCATCACCATTCACGGCTATGGCAGGCCCGACTTCTACACCACCCTGTTGGTCGGTGGGCAGAACCGGCAGCTGGCCGATCACGTGGGCGCGTCACTGCGTACGCATCTGCCGGCCTACGAGATCGCCACCGACCTCGAGCGCATCCCCAGCGAGTTACGTGGTCTGCATCCGCGCAACCCGGTCAACCTGCCGCCACAGCAGGGCGTGCAGATCGAGCTGCCACCCCGAGTGCGCGGCACCACGCCCTTGTTCTGGGACTGGGAAGGCCCGGGGCCCGCGCCGCATACGCAAGCCCTGATCGACGGCCTGGTCCACGCCGTCGACACCTGGCCGACGTGACCCCATGCGTTTGTGTCAAAGATGCAAGGCGCTGACCTGCGGCTGTGACCCCAGATGTTTGTGTCAAACCGATGGCTACGGGGCGAGGCGTTCGAGCAGCCAGGTGTCGGTGTCGTCGCGGCGGTAGCGCAGGCGATCGTGCAGGCGGCTGGGCCGACCTTGCCAGAACTCGATGCTGATCGGCTGGGCCAGCCAGCCGCCCCAGAACTGGGGGCGCGGCACCCGCTCGGCGGCTTCGAAGTTGCGGGTCATGTCGGCGACCCGCTGGTCCAGCGCGGCTCGATCGGGCAGCACACGCGACTGCGGCGACGACCACGCGCCGATCTGTGAGCTGCGTGGTCGGGTGGCGAAGTAGGCGTCGCTCTCGTCGTCGGGCAGGCGTTGCACGTTGGCCGTGATGCGCACCTGCCGGTGCAACTGCAACCAGGTGAACAGCAACGAGGCCCGACCGTCGGCCGTCAACTCGTGGCTTTTCGCGGACTCGTAGTTGGTGAAGAACGAAAAGCCGCGTTGATCGGCGCCCCGCGCCAGCAGGTAGCGCGATTGCGGAAAGCCGTCGGTATCCACGGTGGACAGCACGAACGCGTTGGGCTCGACGCAGCCGGCCTGAGTGGCCTGATCGAACCAGATCTGCCATTGCAGAACCGGGTCTGCCACCACATCCCCGACATCCAGCCCGGCCGTCTCGTACTCGCTGCGGCGCGACGCCAGATCGCTCATGTCGCCGAAATGACGGTGGCGCCGCGCATGTACGGGTGCAGCACCGTGGGGACCAGCACGCTGCCATCGGGTTGCCGGTAGTTCTCGACGATGGCGGCCCACACGCGCGGCACGGCAAGCGCCGAGCCGTTCAGCGTGTTGGCCACGTTGGTGCCCTTCTCGCCGGCCGTGCGATAGCGGATGTCGGCGCGACGCGACTGGTAGTCGCTGAACCAGCTGATCGAGCTGACCTCCAGCCAGCTGTCGCAACCCGGCGCATAGACCTCGATGTCGAAGCTGCGGTGGTGGCTCTGGCCCATGTCGCCCGTGCAGATCTCGATGATGCGGTACGGCAGTTCCAGCGCCGACATCAGATGCTCGGCGCGCCCGACCATCTCGCGCAACAACTCCGGTGCTTGCTGCGGGGTGGCGACGGCCAAGATCTCGACCTTGTCGAACTCGTGAGCGCGCAACATGCCGCGGGTGTCGCGCCCGGCCGAGCCGGCCTCGCGTCGATAGCACGGCGAGAACGCCATCATCCGCAACGGCAGTTGCTCCTCGTCCAACACCTCGCCGGCGTAGATCGATGTCAAGGGCACCTCGGCTGTGGGGATGCACCACAGGTCGTCGCGCTCGATGGCGTAGGCATCATCGGCGAACTTTGGCAGCTGGCCGGTGGCAGTGAGCGTGGCGGTGGTGACCAGCGACGGCGGCCTGATCTCTTCGAACGCATCGGCATTGCTGTCCAGCGCGAACTGGCACAGGGCACGCGCCATGGTGGCACCCAGGCCGCGCTGCATGGTGAACATGGCACCGCTGATCTTGG
>JANNFQ010000624.1:0-2613 GCA_031380045.1 Acidimicrobiaceae bacterium | reverse complement strand
GCGCACGCACAGTTGTCGTCGCATCGGTTCCTCACGGCTCCGAACCTGTTCACCCTGGTACGGCTGTGCTGCATCCCGCTGTTCCTGTACCTGCTGTTCGGCCGAGACAACCGTGCCGGCGCGGCCTGGTTGTTGGGCGGCCTGGGCGCCACCGACTGGGTCGACGGTTGGCTGGCGCGCCGGTTCGATCAGGTCAGCGAGTTCGGCAAGGTGTTCGATCCCACGGCCGATCGGTTGCTGTTCATCGTGGGCATCGCCGGCATCATCATCGACGGTGCGGCGCCGCTGTGGTTCGCCTGGCTGGTGGTCGTTCGCGAGGTGCTCGTGGGCGGCGCCATGGCCGTGGCAACACTGGCGTTCAAGATGCAGCGCTTCGACGTCGCGTTCCTAGGCAAGCTGGCCACCTTTCTGCTCATGTTCGCCATCCCCGGTTTCATGCTGGGAGCATCCGACTTTCCCGGGCACACCGGTTTCCAGATCGCGTCGTGGATCCTGGGCATCCCGGGGTTGGTCCTGAGCTACTGGACCGCGATCACCTACATCCCTGCCATCAGATCGAACATCGCGGCCGGACAAGCCAGCCGTGCCACCAGTACACAGCCTCTGGGCGAAAGCGAGAGCATCGGATGAAAGCCGTCATCATGGCCGGAGGCGAAGGCACGCGACTGCGGCCGCTCACCTCGAACGCACCCAAGCCGATGCTGCCGTTGGCCGATCGACCGATGATGGAGCACATCGTCAGCCTGTTGAAGCTGCACGGCTTCGACGAGATCGTGGTGACGGTGGCCTTCCTGGCCAACCACATCAAGACGTACTTCGGAGACGGCAGCGAGTTCGGCGTCACCATGCGCTACGCCGACGAGCCCGTGCCCCTCGGCACGGCAGGCAGCGTGGGCAACGCGCGCGAGTTGTTGGACGACACGTTCATGGTCATCTCCGGCGACGTGTTGACCGACATCGATCTGACCAAGTTGTTGGCCTTCCATCGCGACAAGCGCGCCGTGGCCACCATCGGTCTGACACCCGTCGACAACCCACTCGAGTTCGGCATCGTCATCACGAAGGAAGACGGATCGATCGAACGGTTCCTCGAGAAGCCCACCTGGGGTCAGGTGTTCAGCGACACCATCAACACGGGCATCTACGTCCTCGAGCCCGAGATCTTCGACTACATCCCCGAGGGTCGCAGCGTTGATTTCTCCAGCGAGGTCTTCCCGGCGATGTTGGCCGCCGGCAAGCCGTTGTTCGGAGCAGTCGTCGAGGGCTATTGGGAAGACGTCGGCACACTCGAGGCGTATCTGTCGGCGCACAAGGACATCCTGGATGGCAAGGTCGCCGCCAGCGTGCCCGGCTTCTTGGTGAACGACGGCGTGTGGCTGGGCGAAGGTGCCGAGATCTCGCCCGACGCGGTCGTCACAGGCCCGTGCGTCATCGGCCCCGGGTGCAAGATCGAGGCCGGCTGCCGGGTGGGCGAGTACAGCGTGCTCGGCTCGAACGTGCGCCTGCTCAGCGAGGCTCAGGTCGAGCGCTCGGTACTGCACGACAACGTGTACGTCGGCCCGCGAACCCGGATGCGCGGCGCAGTCATCGGCCGCAGCAGCAGCATCCGCAACAGTGTGCGCATCGACGAGGGCGTCGTGGTGGGTGATGAGGTCTTCATCGGCAACGACGCAGTGCTCAGCGGCGACGTGAAGATCTATCCGTTCAAGACCATCGAGGACGGTGCTGTCGTCAACAGCAGCATCGTCTGGGAGAGCAAGGGCGCGCGCAGCCTGTTCGGCCGCGACGGTGTCAAGGGTCTGGCCAACGTTGATGTCACGCCTGAGCTGGCGGTGCGCGTGGCATTGGCGTACGGCACTTCGCTGCGCAAGGGCGCCACCGTGGTCACATCGCGCGACTCCAGCCGGGCGGCACGCATGCTGAAGCGGGCGATGATGGCCGGGTTGAACGCAGCCGGCATCGACGTGTTGGACCTCGAGGTGGCCAGCGTGCCGGTCACTCGATTCTTGGTGCGCTCGCCGCGCGCGTTCGGCGGTCTGACCGTGCGGTTGGACCACAACGACCAAGACCGAGTGATCATTCGCTTCTTCGACACCGCCGGCACCGATATCACCGAAGATGCGCAACGCAAGATCGAGCGCCTGTTCCAACGCGAAGACACGCGCCGGGCACTGGCCGAAGAAGTCGGCGACATCCAGTTCCCGGCACGGGCGCTCGAGGAGTACACCGTCGCGCTGGAGGCCACGGTCGAGCCTGCTGCCATTCGCGAGTACCGGTTCAAGTTGGTCGTCGACTACTCGTATGGCGCGGCCAGCACGGTCATGCCAACACTGCTGGGCAAACTCGGCGCCGATGTGCTGGCCGTGAATCCCTACGTATCCACGGCAGGCCGCGTGGCTTTCGACGTCGAGCAGGCACTGGTCAGGGTGGCAGGCCTGGTACGAGCGTCCGGCGCGCATCTGGGTGCAGTCATCGACGCCGATGGCGAGCGTCTGCGTCTGGTCGACGATCAGGGCCGCGTTCTGTCCGACACCGATGCATTGCTGGCGTTCATCGAACTGGTCAGTGATCACCTGTTGGGCGACACCATCGCCTTGCCAGCCAATGTGACCC
>JANNFQ010000639.1:0-2489 GCA_031380045.1 Acidimicrobiaceae bacterium | reverse complement strand
GCGGCGTCGGCCGACGACTCGTCGGCCAACACAGAGACGACCTCGTTGATGCCCAGACGCAGATCATCGATTTCGTCCACGGTGAAGCCGGCGTCGGCTGCCAGCGACGCAGCGACCATGCGCGCAGTAGATGCGTGGCGCACGTCGAGCGGCAGCGTCAATGTCACTGTGTGGCCGTCGTGGACCGACGATGCGGAGTGCGTTGGAAGGCGTTCAGTCATGGTTCCGGAACTGTAGTGCTGTCCTGTCGAGACAGACGATGGGTGCTGTTGCCCTTCCCAGGGGGTCGCTCGGCGAAACATCAAGAGCGTTTTGATCTGGCTGTCGCTGTTTCGATCTGGCCGTGCCTGGGGATGCCCGAGGCATGATGAAACTCGTACGTCACGTCACCCGTCCGATCGCTCGCGCGTTGTTGCTGGGGATGGCCTGGAACCATCGCGAGGCGGTCGCGTTGTGGGTGCGTTCGTTCGCAGCCGAGATTCGCGATCGTCGTCGAATCGAGCTCTCGCGCCTTCGTCGATTGGGCACAGCGCTGTCGCGCGTCTCGACGGCCACGTCCCGCGACGACCTGGCTGGTCTGCGACGCTTGCGGTTGGTCGAGCCCGACTCGATCATAGTCGAGGGTGAGGGCGTCGGCGTGGATGTCGCCATGACAGCCCTCGGCGGGTCGATCAGGCATGTGCACGCCGCCTGAGGCCACGTCGAACAACGCACGATTCTGGCCTGCGAATGCGCGAGACTGCTGCTCGCCATGAGCACGACGGGCCCAACGGCGGGCGGCACAAGCGACGAGATGCATCGACGCTTCTCACGCGACACATCGCAACTCGCCGACGTCAGGCGATTCGTCCGTTCGTGGTTCGAGCAGCATCAGGTGCCACCAGCGGTCATCGACGATTTCGAACTCGCTATCAGCGAATTGGCAACGAACGCCACCCAGCACGGCGCCGGGGCCAGCATCGACATCGTGTTGGCTGTGGACGAGCAGTCCATCAGCGCCGTGGTCGCCGCCGACTCTGAACATGTCGCCCAGATTGGCAGCGTCGAGTCGTGGCACGTCGCCCCGGCGTCGTCGCTCAACGGGCGCGGCCTGGGCATCGTGGCGGCAGTGATGGACGTGGTCGAATTCAGCAGCGATGACGGCCAAGCCGTGTTTCGCTGCCGTCGGCTGCACTGAACCGAGTTTCAGGACACTCGCGACAGGGTGGGAAGCAATTGGAACTGATCGGCGCGCAGCGCAGCCTGGGTGCGGTTGGTGACCCCCAGCTTCGAGTACAGGCGACGCATGTGGCTCTTGACCGTGTCGACCGACAAGTACAGCTCGCTGGCGATCTGGCGGTTGGTCGATCCCAACGCCAGCAGGGCCAACACTTCCTTCTCACGGTTCGACAGCTCTTCGCTCTGCTCGGACCGCGGCGAGCGGGTCACGTGTGTCAGGCCGATTCGCTCGCCGTGTACGGCGCGCTCGATGGCCTGCACCAGACGCTCGGCGCTGACCGACTTCAGCACCACACCGGAGATGCCAACCTGTTCGGCCTGGGCGAGGAAGTCGGCCGTGGCGTCCCACGTGAACAGCATCACGTGGTCGACGTAGCCCTCTCGAACCATGGCTGCGGCTCGCGACAGGGCGTGGCGGCGACCACCGAAGGTGTCGAACAGGGCCAAATCGGCCTGACGGCGTGGTTCGCCGTCAACTTTCAGCTCGACGATCTGCACTCGCTCCGAGTACGGCTGCAGCATCGTGGCCAGCCCCGACACGATGATTTCGTAGTCGTTCACGAGCGAGACGGTGAGCGGTGTCGTGTGACGATCCATGATCGAGGAAACCTGCCTTCTTGTCAGACGATTGACACATGAGTACCCGTATGGGTACGCGACGAAACTCGTGAGCGACCTCGCCTCGCGGCTCCGGTCCCAGGTGGCGCGGTCTTTCCCGGTGCTACCCTGCGGGTCCATGTCCGAAACTGCAGCACGTCTCGACATCACTACACATGACGATGGGCTCGCCTTGGCCGGCGAACTCGATGCCCATACCGCGCCCCGACTCGCCCTGCAACTGGCCGAGCTTCCACCCGGCGACGGGGACATCGTCCTCGACATCGGGCGAGTCGAGTTCATGGATTCCAGTGGCCTGCGAGTGGTCATCGAGGCGCACCAGCGCGCATCCGATGCCGGACGCCGCCTGGTGTTGCGGCATCCCACCGCAGCCGTCAACCGGCTGCTCGAGATCAGCGGCCTGTCGGACCATCTTGCCACCGAGTAATGACCACCGAGTAAATGACCACCGAGTAACGGCCATCGAGTAATGGCCGCTGATTGATCAGGCGCTGGCGGGCACCTGGCGAGCGGCGGCGAAGCGGTCGTTGGCGCCGGCCCAATCGGCCATCTTGAAGAACGCTGCCGCCCATTTTTCTTTCTCGTTGCGGTAGTCCAGGTAGTAGGCGTGTTCCCAGCCGTCGGCCACGATGATCGGGCGCGCGGCAACAACG
>JANNFQ010000498.1:0-3845 GCA_031380045.1 Acidimicrobiaceae bacterium | reverse complement strand
GACCTCTTCCCGGCGAGCGCCGCGGCCCGTCGGGCAGCGATGTCGGACTTCTCCGGAGATCCGGAGGACATCGCTGCGGTCGGGCTGTGCACCATTCGCTGCTGCAAGGCGTTCCTTCGTGCTGACGGCTCGTTGGCCGAGCCCGTCATCAGCTGGATGGATGATCGTGCGTACCAGCCGTACGTGCCCGACGACCCAACGGTGGCCTACGCGACCACCTCGTCGGGCTACATCGCCCATCGCCTCACCGGCCAGTTCCGTGACACCTCCGCAAACAACATCGCGTTGCAGTGGCCGATCGACACCGACACGTGGCAGTGGAGTAATGACCCGGCCCGTCACCTCCACTTCGGCGTCACCCGCCCGATGTTGTTCGATCTGCAACTGCCCGGCGACATCATCGGCCAGCTGACACCGCAGGCCGCTGCCGCAACCGGCATGCCGGCGGGCCTGCCGGTCGTGCAGACTGCCAACGACAAGGCCGTCGAGATGCTGGGTGCCGGATCGCTGGGCCACACGACCGCGCTGGTGTCACTGGGTACGTACATCGCGGCCATGGTGCACGGGCAGACGAACCATCCCGCCGCCCAGAACTTCTGGACGAACTTCGCATCGATCCCGCATCGCTACCTGTACGAGAGCAATGGTGTGCGCCGCGGCATGTGGACACTGACCTGGTTCCTCGATCTGCTGGGCCCAGAGCTGGCCGACCGAGCGGCATCGCAGCATCTGTCCCGCGAGGCGTACCTCGAGCGCGAGGCGGCTGCGGTTCCGGCCGGCAGCGAGGGTTTGATGACCGTGCTCGATTGGCTCGCTCCAACCGACATGCCCTTCCGCAAAGGAATGATGCTCGGCTTCGATGCTCGCCACACGCGAGGTCACATCTACCGCTCGATCCTGGAAGCGATCGCGCTGACCATGAAGCAACACGTGGATGCGATGTGCGCCGAACTCGGGATCGTCCTGGACGAGATCGTGGTATCGGGCGGCGGGTCGCACAGCCCGATGTTCATGCAAGTGTTTGCCGACGTGTTCGGCATTCATGCCTCGCGCACAAGGGGGGCCGGCGGAGCCAGCCTTGGATCAGCGATCTGTGCTGCGGTTGCCACGGGGCTGCACCCCGACTTCCAAACTGCCGCTGCGAACATGACGCAGCCCCGAGAGCAGTTCACGCCCGATGCTGCCAACAATGCCGTGTACCGGCAGATGGCCGACATCGTGTACCACGACATCCGCGACCGCACCGACGACCTGTTCCAGCGCGCCTACCCGATCTTTCACTGACCCGATCTCTTGTACAAGAAGGAACCCACCGTGCCTCTCAGCCGTGACGCCATCGTCGAGCACCTCCGTGCGCTCGTTTCCGCCGACCAGGTGATCACCGATCCCGACGAGCTGCAACGCTCGAGCGTCGACAACTTCCGCAAGCTGCAGAACATCTTCGGGGTGTACACCATGCCGGTTCCGGCGGCTGTCGTGATGGCTGCATGCACCGACGACATCGCCAAGGTGCTTGCCTTCGCCGACCAGCACCGCGTCAACATCGTTGCTCGAACCGGCGGCACTGCCACCGAAGGTGGGCTGGAGAGCGGCGCCGAGAACTCGGTCGTGCTGGACGGTTCGAAGATGAACGACGTCATCTCGATCGACGCGTACAACATGCAGGCGACCGTCCAATGCGGCGTGCCGTTGCAGGTGCTGGAGGATCGCGTTCGCGAGATCGGATTGACCACCGGCCATTCGCCGCAGTCCAAGCCGATCGCATCGATGGGCGGCCTTGTCGCCACGCGCAGCATCGGCCAGTTCTCCACCCTCTACGGGGGCATCGAAGACATGGTCGTCGGATGCGAGGTCGTCTTCCCGGGCGGGCACGTGTCGCGCATCAAGAACGTGCCCCGCCGTGCTGCAGGCCCCGACATCCGCCATGTCGTCATCGGCAACGAGGGGGCGCTCTGCTACATCACCGAAGTGACGGTGAAGCTGTTCCCGTACATGCCGCAGAACAACATCTTCCTGGGCTGGACCCTGAAGAACATGCAGGAAGGGTTCGGTGTGCTGCGCGATGTGATGGTGGCCGGATACAAGCCGTCGGTCGCTCGGCTGTACGACTTCCAGGACGGCCAGCTGCACTTCTCGCACTTCGCCGCTGCCGATGACTGCGTCGTGCTGTTCATGGCCGAGGGTAATGCTGGCATCGCCAACGCGACCGCCGCGGGAATTCGCGAGATCGTGGCCGGCCATCCCGAGTGCGTGCCCGTCGATGCGCAACTGATCTCGGATTGGTTCGACGACCTGGTGTGGGGCCCCGACAAGATGACCCGCGAGGACGATCGCATCCGCACGACGCGCAACGTGAACCGAACGACCGAGATCTCGGCCGACTGGGGCTCGATCAATGACATCTACGAAGCCGTGCTGCCGCGCATCCGGGCAGAGATGCGGGGCATCACCCTGCTGGGTGGCCACTCGTCGCACAGCTACATCAACGGCACGAACATGTACTTCAACTACTTCTACGACATCGACTGCGCGCCCGAGTTGGAGAACGACGAGTACTACTTCCCGATCATCAAGATCATCTGCGAAGAGACCCTGCGCTTCGGCGGATCGATCGTGCACCACCATGGCATCGGCAAGGCCAGGGCCGCCTGGGTGGGCCAAGAGTACGGCACGTCGTACCCGATGCTCGAGGCCTTGAAGCACGCATTCGACCCCAATGGCATCATGAACATCGGCACGATCATCCCTCGCTGATGACGCGAGCTCTTCGCTGTCAGAGGTCTTTGCACAGCCGCAGCGCGTCGTACACCCCAGCGTGGATGTTGCGTCCGGCCACAGCATCGCCGATCCGGAACAGGCGGTACTCACCCAGTGGATTGCGGTGGACGTTCTGCGTGCGACCCTCGACCAGCGCCTCGTGGTCGACCTCGCCACCATTCACGGAACGGCGAACCAGCGCGTGGTACAGCTCGTCGTTGGCCAGCACCCCGTGATCGACGACAACCCAATCGACCAGACGCGTGCTGCGATGTTCGGTGTGGTCACTGCCCAACGTTGCCAGCAGCCGACCGGCGCTGCGCTCGACGCGCACCACGCGCTGGTTCAGCGTGATGCGCGTGTCCGTCTCGTTGAACGTGCGCGCGTATGGCACCAGGTTCATGCCGCCAACGTCGATGCCCAACGTCCGCTCGGGCGTGACGATCTCGAGGCGTGCACCCGAGCGGGCGATGATCTCGGCAGTGGTCATTCCCGAGTGCGTGCCATCGTCGTCGAACAGCAGAACGTCACCACTGGGCTGCGCGTCGCCACCCACCACGTCCCACGCCTCGGTGACCAGTTCGGTTCCGACCTCGAACGCGGGCAGCTGTGGCAGGCCACCCGTGGCGATGATGACCGTGTCGGGCCGCAGGGCCAGCACCGCGTCGGCATCCGCGTACGCGTCGTACTGCACATCGACACCCAGGCGCGAGAGCTCGCCGATGCGCCAGTCGATGATGCCCAACAGATCGCGGCGACGTTGGTTGCGAACGGCAAGGCGAACCTGACCGCCGGCCCACGGCATCGCTTCCAGCACCGTCACATGGTGACCACGTTCGGCGCTGACTCGTGCTGCTTCGAGCCCGGCGGGGCCAGCACCCACCACCACCACACGACGGGGCGTGTCGGCCAGCTCGATGACGTGCGGCAGGTGCAACTCGCGCCCGGTGGCCGCGTTGTGGATGCAGAGGGCTTCGCCGGCCTGATAGATGCGCTCGAGGCAGTACGTGGCGCCGACGCAGGGCCGAATCGTGTGTTCGACGCGCAGCTGGATCGTGCGCACGGTGTGCGGGTCGGCGAGGTGGGCG
>JANNFQ010000476.1:0-5651 GCA_031380045.1 Acidimicrobiaceae bacterium | reverse complement strand
CGGTACACGATCACGCCAGGCGATCTGACCGTGCCGGCCGGCGCGGCTTCGCTACGCGTGACCAACGTGGACAGCATCGTGCACAACCTGGTCGTGGCTGGGCGCGGCACTCGGCCGCTGGCTCCCGGAGCCACCGAGACGATCAAGATCGAAACGCAGCCCGGCGACTACCGAATGTGGTGCGACGTGCAGGGACACGCCCAGCTGGGCCAGACCGGCACGCTGCGCAGCCAGGAAGTTGTTGCATCGCCGCCCGGGCCGACGACCACTGGGTGACGGGTCGACGAGCCAGGCTCAGCCGGTGGGATCGCCGAAGCGCACCTTGTGGCGGGCCGAGACAACGTCGACCTCGACGTTGCGACCCGAGTAGGGCGAGTCGATGATGGCCCGGTCGACGCCCAGCCACATCATGACATGGCCCGGATACTGCACCAGATCGCCGGCCTGAGCAGTGGTCTCGTCGCGGGGCGCTGCGGCTCGGATCTGTGCCGTGCTCTGACGCTGCAGCACGAAACCTGCCTGGGCCCACGCCCACGTGGTCAAGCCCGAGCAATCGAACGCCTGGCCCGGCTGGCTGGCGTTGCGTCGGTATGGGACCCCCAGCTGCGCAAACGCGGCCATCAGAGCCTTTTGATGCTCGCTGTCGGCGGCATGCCAGGCCAGCTTCAGGCGCGCCGGATCGACCATGATGCGCAACGCGATGTCGTCGGCGATGCGGTCGATGGTCTGGTCGACCGACCTGAACGACGTGGCATCGCGGGCGAAATCGGCCCGTTGCAGCACCACCAGCACGCCTGCTGCTTGAACAGCGACTGGGTCGACGGTGGCGCGTGCCGACGACGCTGTTGCCTGAGCCGAGAACGGCACGGCAAGGGTCGATGCGACGGCCGTGGCCAGCGCACCCGCAACGACACAACGTCGAAGCATTCCGCCAAATTGTGATCGATGAGACTTCATGAACGCCGGGTACTCCTTGGTCGTCATGTCGCGTTTCGGCGCCGACATGAATTGCTGTCGCGAGCCGGCTGTTGATCGGGATCAACGTCCAGTACTCACGGCAGGAGCGCCGTACGAGAGCGCAACCGCAGGGAAACGCCGCACCCGATGCTTCGCTGCATCGACTTCCGTCGTAACGCAAGAGACTTTATCGTCATCAAACCGCAATGTACAAGTCGGGTGTCACACGTTCGTCACATCCACGAGCAACACGGGGCGACCGCGACCTAACCTCACGGCGTGAACATCGTGCTCGTGGTACTCGCGGCGGGTGGTGGCACACGGTTCCATGGACCCACGCACAAGTTGCTGGCTGTGCTGCAGGGTCGGCCAGTGGTGCACCACGCCATCGCCCACGCAATGCACAGTGGGGCCGGTCCGATCATCGTCGTGACCGGGGCTGTTCACCTGGATCTGGGCGACATCGGTCTGGGCGATCCGGCAGCTCGCGTCTCCGTGGTCTCGAACGAGCGATGGTCCGATGGTCAAGCCTCGTCGCTGATCAGGGCGCTGCAGGCGGTGGACCAATTGCACCCCGAAGCCGACGCGGTCCTGGTGGCGCTGGGCGATCAACCGTTCGTCTCACCGCAAACCTGGCGGGCCATTGCCCAGGCGCCACCCGAGCATCACATCGTCGTGGCCTCCTATGATGGACGCCGAGGCCCGCATCCCGTCCGGCTGCACCGCTCGCTGTGGGCGGCGCTACCCCGCACCGGCGATGATGGCGCTCGAGCGCTCATACGCGAACATTCCGCAGTCGTCCACGAAGTGCCGTGTACGGGAACAGCGGCCGACATCGACACTCTGGAGGATCTGCAGCGATGGACAAGCTCATGAACGAGTTCGTCGTCAATCGACCCATCGACGAAGCATGGGCGGTGTTGACCGATGTCGAGCGCATCGCGCCGTGCATGCCCGGTGCTCAGCTCGAAGAGATCGAGGGCGAACTGTACCGAGGCGTCGTGAAGGTCAAGTTGGGTGCCATCTCCACGGCGTTCCGGGGCCAAGCGCGATTCGTCGAGCGAGACGACGTCAACCACCGTGCAGTGCTGCACGGCGAGGGCCGCGACACCACTGGCAAGGGCAACGCCGATGCCATGATCACCGCCTCGATGATGCCCATCTCCGAGACCCAGTCGTCGTGTCTGGTCGAGACCGACCTGCGCGTCACGGGCAAGGTGGCGCAATTCGGCCGCGGCATCATGGGTGACGTCAGCAAGAAGTTGATGGCGCAGTTCGCCAACAACCTCAACGCGATGCTCGACGCGTCGGGCGACCAGCCGGTCGCGGCAGCCGCAACGGCCCCGACAGCTGCAGGTGCCGCGACAACTGCACCGAAGGCGGCCGACGCTGGTTCGTCCGAAACGGGTGCAGCAGGCGCCAGTGGTGGACCCACTGTTCGCAAGATCGAAGGTCCCGCCACCGAGCCGATCGAACTCGCAGGCATGGCCGGCACTGCAGTGCTGAAGCGACTGCTGCCGGCATTCGGCGGGTTGGTGTTGCTGCTGCTGATCGTCCGTCGGTTCGGCCGCCGCTGAACGCCACACTCCATCGGTCCACTCGACGTGTGCAGCGCGGTGCCCCATGAGTGACGACGACGACCGGGTGCGCGAGCTGTTGGGTAGGCAACCGCAGGGCGCATATGAAGTGGTCGTCAGAGGTCCAGACGGCGACCCGGTGGTGTTGCGCAACGAACCGATCCTCGACGACGGCACGCCGATGCCCACGCTGTACTGGCTGATTGGGCCGAGCGAGGTCATCGCCGTCAGCCGACTGGAATCGGTCGGCGCTGTGAAACAGGCCGAGAGCGAGGTCGACCCTGCAGCAGTTGCCGACGCACATCGACGCTATGCCACACAGCGAGATGCGGCGATCCCGGCCGAGCACACCGGCCCGCGACCATCAGGCGGTGTCGCCGGTACCCGGGTCGGCGTGAAGTGCCTGCACGCTCACTACGCCTGGTACCTGGCCGGAGGAGACGATGCAGTGGGCGCTTGGGTGGCCGCCCGCCTGGCTGCACCGGCCACAGGGGCGGGTCGTGAGGTCGGGCCATGAGTGTGAGTGTCACCTTCGGGCCATACGAGACGACCGTCGTTGTCGATGGTCAGCTGATGACCCTTCCCGTCGGTGTCCAAGCGCTGACCGAACGCCAGTTGCTGGCCGATCCACCGCGACCCGAAGAACTGACCAACGCCATCGGCTTCGTGTTCGACCACTTCGACGATGTCGTACGCGAGTTGCCGGCCGTGGTCGGAGCAGCCGTCGAGATCGCGGGCGCAGAGACCCGCGCCATTGCCGCGGTCGAGGTCGGTGGCATTCCGGCGCTGCCGTTCGTACTGTCTCGCGCCGCCGCAGAAGACGTGTTCCGCACGTTGGCCACCGAGACGCGTCAGCAACGCGCCCGCAACCCCGGCCTCGACCAATCATCGGTCGCCACCATCGTCGCCGGGTGCTGCGCAGTCGTCGCAGTCATGCGCCGCCTGCACCTCGATGAAGTGACGGTTGTGCCGTGAGCTCGTCCACACCGTTCAGCCACCCGTCGATGCCGTCGATCAGTGGGCTACGCCTGTACGGCCGGCGCGTGATGATGCGACCGATGACACCCAGCGACTTCGTGCCGTTCAGCGAGGTGCGGGCGCGCAACGATCGGTGGCTGACGCCGTGGGAGCCCATCCGCGCGTCGCGAATGGCCGACCCCACTCGATCCAAGGACGCGTTCAGCTCACGATGCGCAGCGCGTGATCGCGAACGTCAAGCCGGCACTGCGTTCGGTTTCGGGGTGTTCATCGACAACGCGTTCGCCGGTGAGATCAATCTGAACAACATCATCCGCGGCGCGTTGCAAAGCGGCACGGTGGGCTACTGGATCGACCGAGATCGGGCCGGTCACAGCTACATCGCCGAAGGCGTGGTGGTGTTGTGTCGGTTCGCGTTCGAGGAGTTGCATCTGCACCGACTCGAGATCTGCATCGTGCCGCGCAACACCAACAGTCGTCGGGTGATGGAGAAGCTGCAGATCCGCGAGGAAGGGGTGGCGCAGCGCTACCTGGAGATCAATGGCGCGTGGGAGGACCACGTGCGATTCGGGATCACCGTCGAGGAGTGGCAGCAGCGCCGCCCCGAACTGACGGCGAACTGGTTGACCTGAAGAGTCGAACCGATCAGGAAGTGGTCACTCGCCGACAGGGCGCATGGCTTGCGCCTTCGCCCGCCGCATGGTGGTGCGGCGCTTCCACATCTTCATCTTCCAGTGCTTCTTGCCGGTCTTGCCGACCTGTGCCTTCGCTCGCTCGGCATCGTGATGATGCAGCGGAACCCAAGCCCGCCCTGGTTCGTGACAGTCGTCGGGCTCATACCCGGCACTGACTTGGCTGGCAACGGCGTGCAGCTCGCTGTTGATGCGATGCCGCTCGTTGTGGGCGTGTGCCCGCAGGTCCATCTTCGGCGGCGGGGCCGCTTCGAGACTGCGATGGCGCTGGCTCATCTAGTACCTCCGATTGCAAACGATGTTCGTAATGCCGGAACGTACGGGGCGTTGTGAGGTTCCCGTAGGCCAACGCTAAACCCGCTGACGGTTGTGGGGAAGACACGCTTCGTAACTTTTCTGCGCGCTTCGCGCGGCCGAGAGCGGCCAGTCGGTCCTGCCCGTCGCTGGCTACTTGAACGCCGAGAGTGATTGGCGGGCATCAAACGTGACACGGCATGCCGGCTCCTGTGGGCATGCCCGACGCGCCCGACCGCTCCTGAAGTTCTGGCGGCATTCTGCGCCGCCCTGGCCGGACGTTCTGTGCTCGGAACCACGTCCTCCGCACGAACCGTGTCCAGTCACCGATCCCGGCTTGGTTGAGGGGGCTCGTTCTTGCGAATTCGGTGGCGAGGGCGCGTGTCCGATGCCACCGCACCCGGACCTTTGCGTACGCGTTATCAACCCTTGACCACGCCACTACAGTCGGGTCGTGGCGTCCACCATTCGGAGCCTGGTGTTCACCGACATCGAGGGTTCGACCGATCTGCTGCGGAACGCAGGTGTGCGCTACGCCGAGATCTTGAACGAGCATCGTCGTATCGTCCGGACCGCGCTGCGCGCAGCCGGGGGTGTCGAGCATGGCACCGAGGGTGATTCGTTCTTCCTGTCGTTCGATTCGCCCACCACGGCGGTTGCGACGGCGGTTGCAATCCAACTGGGGATCGAGTCGATGGAGCTGCCGGACCAGTTGCGGTTGCGTGTGCGGATCGGTGTGCACGTCGGCGAGGTGACCGACAACGAGGGCGATCTCGTGGGCCTTGCCGTGCATCACGCTGCCCGGCTGGCCGCCACCGCCCACGGCGGGCAAATCGTGGTGAGCGATGCGGTGCGGGCGATGGTGCAGGACCTGCCCGACGATGTGGATGTCGTCGAGTTGGGTGCGTATCGGGTGCGTGACGCGGGCATGGTGCCGCTTTTCCAGGTGGTGCACCCGGCACTGCAACGGTCGTTTCCATCGTTGCGGGGCCTGTCTGCGGCCGTGACCAACCTGCCGGTGACACCCACCGGGTTCGTCGGTGACGAAGCGGTGCTGCGCGCTGTCGAGGCATTGCTCGCCTTGTCGCCAGTTGTGACGCTGACCGGCCCGGGCGGTGTTGGCAAGACACGACTGTCCACGGAGTGCGGGTGG
>JANNFQ010000471.1:0-3651 GCA_031380045.1 Acidimicrobiaceae bacterium | reverse complement strand
GGAGCATGTCGGATTTCGCACCGTGGCGGTTGATTTGTCGACACGCCACCGCTCGCAGAGCCTGAACCTGGGCTCGATTCCGCTTTGCGTGCCGCTCGCAGAAACGTGGGACTGGGTTTGCTCGAGCGATCAAAGGCGCGGCACTTTCGTTGGCTCACGCAAACCTGCAAAACCCGTTCTACGTGAGTGAACAAACCCGCGGAGCATTTGTGCGGAACTCGGCAGCGCCAACTCGTTGATCGGCGACTCGACCGGGGGAGCTCGGGCCCGCGAACTGGTTCGTGCGAGCGGCAGCGAGCCACCACAACGGTCCGATGCGTCCGGAGGGAGCAGGCGAAGCGAAGCGAAGCGGAGCCCAGTCCCGACCACCAGCACGGAGCCCAGTCCCGACCACCAGCACGGAGCCCAGTCCCGACAACTACATGGACGGTTGCTTGCCGATTTCGTTCAGGAACTCTTCGTTGGTGCGGAAGGTCTTCAGCCGGTCGACCAGCAGTTCCAGGCCGGGGGCGGCATTGCCCTCGGCAGCCAGGCCGCTGAGCACGCGGCGCAACTTCCACACCATCTGCAGTTGCTTGCGATCGAACAGCAACTCTTCATGGCGGGTGCTGGATGCGTCGACATCGATGGCGGGGTAGATGCGACGCTCGGCCAGCTTGCGGTCGAGCCGTAGCTCCATGTTGCCGGTGCCCTTGAACTCTTCGAAGATCGCGTCGTCCATGCGGCTGTTGGTCTCGACCAGGGCGGTCGCCAGGATGGTCAACGAGCCACCCTCTTCCACGTTGCGGGCCGCGCCGAAGAACTTCTTGGGGGGATACAGCGCGCCCGCATCAATGCCGCCCGACAGGATGCGACCGCTGGCCGGCGCCGCCAGGTTGTAGGCGCGGCTGAGGCGGGTGATGCCGTCGAGGATGATGACGACGTCGTCGCCCTGCTCGACCAATCGCTTGGCCCTCTCGATGGCCAGTTCGGCCACATGGGTGTGCTCGTCGCTGGGGCGGTCGAAGGTGCTGGCGATGACCTCGCCCTTCACCGTGCGGCGCATGTCTGTGACTTCCTCAGGGCGCTCGTCGATCAGCAGCACGATCAGCTTCACCTCGGGGTGGTTCTGCTCGATCGACGTGGCGATGGTCTTCATGATCGTGGTCTTGCCGGCCTTGGGCGGCGACACGATGATGCCGCGTTGGCCTTTACCGATGGGCGAGATGAGGTCGATGATGCGCGCCGTCATGTTGTTGACGTCGTTGGGGTTCTCGAGTCGCAACTTCTCGTCGGGGAACAGCGCAGTGAGGTCTTCGAAGCGCTTGCGATTGCGTGCCTTCTCGGGATCGCCGTCGTTGACGGTGTGGATCTCGAGCATCGCCGGATTCTTCTCGTTGCGGCCCGCCGGACGGCTGAGACCGGTGACGTGATCGCCCTTGCGCAGCCCGTACTGGCGGGTCAGCTTCACCGGGATGTACGCATCGTCGCGGCTGGCCAGGTAGCCGTTGACACGCAGGAACCCGTAGCCCTCGTCGCGCAGATCCAGGTACCCCGACACCGTGACGGGCTCCATGCTGATCGGCTCGAGCTGCTCGCCGCGCTCGGCACGATCGACGTTGCCAGCCGCGACCGGGCCCCCGCCAGCGGGGCGGTCGCGCGGTCCGTCGAATCGGTCGGTGCCTTGCGGGCCTTCGGGACGGCCGTTCTTGTTGCGTCGCCGACGCCGGCGGCGGCTGTTGCGACTTTCGCCGTCGCCCCCTTCGCCACCCTGCTGATCGTCGTCACCCTGATCGTCGTCACCGTGGTCGCCACCACCGTGGTCGCCGGAGCCCTGATCGCTCGTGCGGCCACTGGGTCGCGCGGCGGATTGACTGCCGTCGCCGTTCGTGCTGGCCGCCGGCGGTGGCGCGATGTCTGCCAACGCTTCTCCCGAGCGCAGCAGATCGATCTCCCAGTCGGCCAACGGCTCGCCGTCGGGGCCCAGGACCACTTCAGGAACTTCGACACTCTGACCAGCCGAGGCGGAATCGGACCCGGTGTCGGCCGCCTCGCCAGCGGCGGCGGTCTGGGCGGCAGCGGTGGCTGCAGCGGTGGCCGCAGCCGCTTTGCCACGTGGCGTCGGTGCGCCGTTGCCGTTCGATGCAGCAGGCGGCGCGGAGGGGGCGGCCGGCGCGGCGCTGGGCCCCGAGCCGGTCGTCTCGAGGATCTTGCTGATGAGCGTCGCCTTGGCGGCGCGCGCAGTGGTCTTGATACCGAGTGCCTGGGCGATGGCGAGCAGCTGGTCTTTGTCCTTGGACTCCAGCATCGACTGTTCGAGGGCTTCCGCGGCCACGGGCCACCTGCTTTCATGCGTGGCGTTGAGACTCGGCGAGCGCTGGTCGTTGCGAACGGCCGGCGGCCCCACCGCCTGAGAGATCGTCCCCGGGTGAGCATCGGCCAGAGCCGGACACGGAGCGGTTCGGGAACCCGAACGCTTGTACTGTAGCGAGCCCGACCACCGGCCGCAACGCATTCCACGCACACCATGCGGTCTGTGCTCGCAGGTGGTCGAAGTGTGGCCAGCACGCCCACGAAGGTCGGTCAACCCCATCGAAATGGCCGAGGGGGTCGTCGTACAATCGGCTGATGAGGGCAGTTGCGTACCGCCTCGCCTGCGATCTTCGGACTCGCTGGACCACGATCGCGCTGCTGACGACGGTCGTGGCGATCTTGTGTGGTGTCGTGATCGCCTTCACCACGGGTGCCCATCGAACCAGCACGGTGCCCGAGCGGTACGAGCGGTCATCGGGTCTCGACATCGACTTCGAGGTCACGCAGGAGGAAGGCGGCCCGCCGCGCACCGACGAGGTGGGTCCTCTCCCCGGGGTCACCGAGGCGGCGTCGTACACGTTCGTGTTCGGCATCGTGCGGTCTGGCGCGACGCACGAACCCATCGATGCGATTGTGTTCGGCGGCTCCGAGCTGGCCGTCGGAGCGCGAATCATCAGCGGCCGAGCGACCGATCCGACGGTCGAAGGAGAGTTCGTCGCCACGCCAAGCTTCCTCGAACTGTCAGGAGCTGAACTGGGTGATCAGTTCGTCGTGTCGCTCTTCACCCAGCAGCAGGGTGACGCCGGCGAGTTTCCATTCGGCCAGCCGGCCGGCCGCTCCGTCACCGCCACGCTGGTCGGCGTCGCCGAAGGTCCGCAAAGCATCGAGGACCCGTCAGCCATGACGGTGTTCTCACGGGCTCTGCTCGAGCAACCGGACATCGGTGTCTCACAGTCGAAGATCGTCGTCAGCGTGGAGGACGGCGTCGACCTCGCGCAGTTCCAGGCCGAACTGGACAGCCTGCCCGACGGGGGAAGTCTGTCGGCTGCGAGGGCCGAGATCATCACCGCCGAGATGCGCCGAGCGATCAGCACGCAGGCTCGAGCGATGTGGATCCTTGCCCTGGTTGCAGCGATCGCGGTGATCGCGGTGCTGGGCCAGGTGATCACGCGCCAGATGCGACAATCCATCCCGGAGCATCAGCAGTTGGCTGCCATCGGCTTCACGAAGGCGCAGATCCTGGCCGAGACCACGGTGCGTGCGGCGCTGCCGATCGTGCTGGGATGCCTCGTGGGCGGCGCCGCGTCGACGCTGTTCACCGCCCGATTCCCCATCGGGTTCGTGCGGCAGATCGAACCG
>JANNFQ010000377.1:0-9405 GCA_031380045.1 Acidimicrobiaceae bacterium | reverse complement strand
CGACAGCAAAAAGCTTCGGAGCGACCCGAGATGTTCACCGGCACCATCATGGCATCGCTGTTCGGCGTGCTGATGTTCGTCATCGTCGGCTGGATCACCAGCCGGGCCATTCGCAACTGGCACGACTCGGCGCGCAGCCGCCGCTGATTTTCAGTTTCCATCACCACCAAGGGGAGAACCACATGAAGGCAAGAAAGACCGTTGCAGTGTGCGCGCTGCTGACACTCGCGATCGTGGCCGCCGCATGCGGTAGCGATGATGAGGGCACGGCCGCTACCGACCCTCCCGCAGCCGACAGCGTTGCCGAGACCACGCCTGCGGCCGACAGCGTCGCTGAGACCACGCCTGCGGCCGACCAGGCCGTGTGCCCGACCAAGCTCACCATCCAGACAGACTGGTTCCCCGAACTCGAGCACGGTGGCACCTATCAGCTGATCGGTCCCGGAGGCACGGCCAGTAAGGACACCGTGTCGTACTCGGGCCCCGTACAGCCGCAGTACGCCGTCGGCGGCCTGGAAGAGATCGAGATCCAGACCGTCAACTTCGACAAGTCCGGCAGCGCAGTGCTGTTGGACGGCGGCGCCGACATGGCGTACATCAACATGAGCGACGTCATCAAGGACTCGGCCGCTGTACCGATGGTGGCCATCGCCAAGACGTTGGACCTCGACCCGCAGATGGTCATGTGGGATCCCACCCAACTCGACATCCAGAAGCCCGAAGACATGGCCGGCACCGGCGCGACCGTGCTGCACTTCCCGGGCACCTCGTACGTCGACTACATGGTCGCCGCGGGATACATCACGGCCGATCAGAGCAACCCCAGTTACGACGGTTCCGATGCGAAGTGGGTGGCCGACGGTGGCAACCTGATCCAGCAGGGTTTCTCCACCAACGAGGTGTACAAGTACGAGAACGACATCGCCTGGAAGGATGGCGCTCCGGCAGACGTCAGCTTCTTCACGGTCGGTGAGATGGGCTTCGACAACTACCCCGCCACCATCACGATGCTGAAGAGCAGGGTGGAAGAACTCGATGCTTGCCTCACGTTGCTGGTTCCGAAGATGCAGCAGGCGTGGATCGACTTCTTGAACGATCCCAAGCCGATCACCGACAAGATGATCGAGATCAACGAGACCCACGACGGCTTCTGGAGCCTGAGCGCGGGGTTGAACACGGCGGGAATGGCTCTGCTCGAGGAGAAGAAGATGGCCGCGAACAGCCCCGACGGTACCTACTGCAGCATGGATCCCGCCAAGGTGCAGGGCCTGTACGACATCCTGAAGCCGATCTACGACGAGCAGGGTGTCGACATCGCCGCCGATGTCACCACCGTGTACACCAACAAGTACTGCGAGGGTGCACCCGGTCGCTGACCGGTCACGGCACTGCTCAACAACACGAAGTGAACCTCCAGAGGGGTCGGGTCGATCAGGCCCGGCCCCTCTGTGGCGTCGAAGGTCCAGTGACGTCGGCGATGTAGTGAGGTTTCAGGGCGCGTAGGCGCAGAGGTCGAACAGGTTGCTGTCGGGATCGGCGAGATTCACGATGAACCCGTAGGGCTCGACGCGCGACGGCTGCTGTTCGACGGCACCCAGGCCGATCAGCCGCAGGCGTTCCACGTCGAACTCGGCGACGTCGCAGATCAGGTCCACATGCGGGCCGCCAGGGCGATGCGCACCGTGCTGCAGCCCGATCCGACGAATGCCGTCGGCCGTCGACAACACGATCCATCGACCGTCGTCTTCGCGCTGCGACTCGTGCAAAAGCAGCGCCGCAGACCAGAAGGCGGCCAGGCGTTCGGTGTCGGCTGTGTCGATGGTGATCAGATCGAATCGGGCGGGCATCACACGCCGCCGGCGAGCTGCAGCACGAGGTGCAACAGCACATCGGTGCCAGCCTGCAGATCGGTGGCCGCCGTGAACTCGGCGATGTTGTGCGACAGCCCGTTCACACTGGGCACGAAGATCATCGAGGTGGGGCACACCCGTGCCAGCATCTGCGCGTCGTGGCCCGCGCCCGACGGCATCCGTAGCGTGTTGTGGCCCAGACCCGTCGCCGTGGTCTCGACCAGATCCACCATTCGTGGGTCGAACTCGACGGGCTGAAATCGAGCCAGCGAACGCGACTCGATGGTGACGCCCTCGTCGTCGGCCAAACGTCGGATCAGTTGCTCGAACCGGCTTTCGGCTTGTTGCAACAGATGCTCGTCGGTGTTGCGCAAGTCGACCGTCATGGTCACCACCGAGGGCACGACGTTGACCAGATTGGGGCCGAACTCGCACCGCCCCACCGTGGCTACTTGCGTACCGCCCATCTGCCGGGCGATAGTGCGCACGCCAGCGATGATCTCGGCAGCCACGTAGCCGGCATCGTGCCGCAGGTGCATCGGGGTGGTGCCGGCGTGTGCCGACTGGCCGGTGACGATCAGCTCGGTCCACGAGATGCCCTGCACCCCGGTGACGACCCCGATGGTCACCGCCTTGTCCTCGAGCACCGGTCCCTGCTCGATGTGCAGCTCGACGTAGGCGTGCGGCACGATCACGGTGGGGCACGGCACGTTGCCCGCATAGCCGATACGACTGAGCTCATCCCCCAGGCGTGCGTCGTCATCGGCGGCGCGTACATCGAGAGCGTCCTCCAGGGGCATGCCGCCCACGTACACCAGGCTGCCCAGCATGTCGGGCTGAAAGCGCGCCCCTTCCTCGTTCGTGAAGAACGCGACGCTGATCGGCCGGCGGGTGGCGATGTCGTGCTGGGCCAAGGTCTCGACCACCTCCAGGCCGCCGAGCACCCCCAGGTTGCCGTCGAACCGGCCGCCGGTGCGCACCGTATCGATGTGCGATCCCACCATGACCGGCGCAGCGTCGGGGTCGGTGCCCGGCCGAGTGGCGACCACGTTGCCGACGGCATCGATCACGACCTGCAACCCCAGATCGCGCATCCACCCGACCACCAGATCGCGCCCGTCGCGATCTGCGTCGGTCAACGCCAGCCGTGCACAGCCGCGTTCGCCGTTCGGCCCGTACACCACGCCGATCTGGCCCAACGCTTCCAAGCGGCCGACCAGCCGATCGATGTCGATGTGCAGAACGGTGGGCGTGGGCGGAGCCATGATGCGACCAGCTGCTTCAGCGGCCGAAGTCGAACGTGGAGATCTCGCGCAGCGCCTCGCCGAATCCGCGCACCGCGCCTTCGAACAGCTGAGCACCCAACTGGGCGGTGGCCGCCGTGGGATCGCCGATGTAGCCATCGGGGAAGAAGTCGTTCGACAGCCATCCGAAGCTGACCCGTCCACCGAACCGTACGTACTTGTTCTCGGCGATCTTCGCAGGCACACGGCGCTGGCCCAGATGCATGTGCACCAGGTGCGGCGCCAGGTGCAACATGAGCGATGTCTCGTCGGTGCCGCCATGCACCCCCATGCCCAACTCATCGGCCGGCGATGTGCCGCCCTGGTCTGCAGGAACACCCGGGTGCGCGACAAAGGTCATCAGACCATGCGCCAGACGGATCTCGCGGTTGGCCACGTTCAGCAGCGCGCTGTTGCCGCCATGACCGTTCAGGAACACCAGGCGTCGCGCCGGTGTGGTGGCCACGCAGCGACCGATGTCGTCCAGCACGGCCAGCAACGTGGTTGCCGACAGCCACACGGTGCCCGGCGACCACGCATGCTCGTTGGACTTCGTGAACTCCAACGTGGGCAGCAGCCACGCGTCCACCTCGTCGCCGAACTGGGCCACCGTTGCCTGGGCCACCGCAGTGGCCACGACGGAATCGGTCGACAGCGGCAGGTGTGGGCCGTGCTGTTCGATGGCGCCGAGAGGCTGCACGATGATGCTGCGCTCGGTCAGCCTGTGGGCGATGTCGGGGCCGGTGAGATCGGCGAGATATCGCCCCGCCGACGACGCTGCAGAAGTCACTCGTGCAGGCTACCGGTCGGCCGGATGTGCGGCCAGAATGGCCCGATGCCAACCAAGCTGCACAGCGACTTCGACGCGATCGTGGTGGGTGGCGGACACAACGGTCTGGTGTGCGCCGCATATCTTGCCCGTGCCGGCTTGCGCACGGTGCTGTTCGAGGCTCGCGACTCGGTGGGTGGCACTGCAGCCAGCGAACCGTTCGCCGGTGTCACCGTCAACATCTGCAATTGCGACCATGTCACATTTCGGACCACACCAGTCATGCACGAGTTGCGCTTGGCCGAACATGGGTTGCAGTACCTCGACGTCGAGCCGTCGCAACTGAACCTGGCGTGGAGCGGCGGCGCGGCATGGTCGCTGCACCACGACATCGACCAGACCCTGGACTCCATCGCACGCACGCACCCGACCGAGGTCGACGGCTATCGACGGTACGTGAAGGCTGCGGTACCGGCCGTGAAGCTGGTCTTCGACGCTGCCAACGACCCCCCGTCGTTCGGGCGTTTGACCCGCAAGGTGTTGGCCAAGCGCGGCGCGGGCGTCGGCACGATCTTGCGGTGGAGTCGACGCAGCGCGGCCGACGTGATGCGCGAGTTCTTCACCACCGACGCGTTGCAGGGGCCGGGCATGGCCACCGGGCCGATGGTGTGGGGCATCAGCCCCGAGACACCCGGCTCGGGGCTGGGCGCCTTGACCTACGCAACCCGCCATGTCGGCCGCGTCGGTCGGCCCGTGGGCGGCAGCGGCATGGTGCCCATCAGCATCCACCGCGCGCTCGTGGCCGCAGGAGGCGAAGTTCGGCTGAACTCGAAGGTGGCGGCGATCACGTGTGAAGGCGAGGCGGTTCGGGGCATTCAGCTGGCCGACGGCACCGAAGTGACCGCGCCGATCGTGGTGTCGGCATGCAACCCGCATGACACCTTTCTGGCGTGGCTGAAGAACCCACCGGCGTCGGCGCGTCCGATGGTCGCCAGATGGAGGGCGATCCCCCATGACGAGGGCTACGAGTCGAAGATCGACGGCGTCATCGGCGAGCTACCGCGAGTACGCGGGCTGGATCACCTGACCGAGCAGGAAGCAATGGCGGCGATGGCGGCCACCACGATCATTGCGCCATCGATGGCCGACATGCATCGTGGCCACGGACTGATGGCCACAGGTCAGGTGCTCGACCGTCCTGGCATGTTCCTGAACATCCCCACGCTGCTCGATCCGTCGATGGCCCCCAGTTCGACCGCTGGCAACGATGACGCGCCCCGGCACGTGCTGAGCCTGGAGACGCTGTACACGCCGTACCGGTTGCAGGGCGGTTGGCCGGGCAGCGACGAGCCCCGACGCTGGCTCGAGCAGTTCGCCACCATGGTGCAGCCCGGCTGGTTGCAGTCGCTGGGCGATTGGCGGACGATGACGCCCGATCGCTACGAACGTGAGTTCCACCTGCCGGCCGGACATGCCACCAGCTTCTCAGGAGGACCTCTGGCCGCGCTGCGCAACGACAACCCCGAGTTGACCCGCTATCACACCGCACTGCGGGGTCTGTACCTGACAGGCGCGGCCACGTTCCCCGGCGCCGGGGTGTGGGGTGCCAGCGGACGCAACGCCGCGCTGACCGTGTTGCGCCGAACCTGACCAGAGCTGCCTGACCAGATTTGCTCGATCAGGCGTCGCGGACGCTCCAGTCGCGACGGGCTACGGGGGCCTTGTCGCTCCAGGGGAAGTTGATCCACAGGTCGGTGCGCTTCCACACGTAATCGCACTGCACCACCGAATGGCTCTTCTCGTACAGCACGGCTGTGCGCACCTCGGCCACCTTGCCCTCGCAGAACTGCTGCACGCTGCGCAACGTGTGCCCCGTGTCGGCCACGTCGTCGGCGATGAGGATGCGGGCATCGCTGACATCGACGAAGTCGGGGGCGGGTGGCAGGATGCGCGGCACTTCGAGGCGTTCGTCGACACCCGTGTAGAACTCGACGTTCATCGTGTAGACGTTCTTCACGCTGAGGGCATAGCCCAGGGCACCACCGATCAGCAGGCCGCCGCGGGCAATCGACAAGATCATGTCGGGCTCGTAGTCGTCGGCCACGGTCTGCGCGAGCACGCGAGACGCCTCGCCGAAGATCTCCCAGGTCATGATCTCTCGTTCGCTCACGGAGCCAACCTAGACGATCGTCTGACGCTGTTCCGAATGGCCGCCGGTCACGCCCTGTTGGTCACCGGGCGTGTCAGAACACGATGTCGCTGGGCCGCACCGGAACTCGGGTGAGATCCTTGCCGATGGCGTCGCGGATGGCGGCCACAACGGCCGGAGTGGACGAGATGCACGGCGGTTCGCCCACTCCCTTGGCACCCAGCGGCGCCATCGGATCGGGTTCCTCGATCAACGTTGCCAACACCACCGGCATGTCCAGCATGGTGGGCAGCAGGTAATCGGTGAAGTTCGGGTTGCGAACGTGGCCGTCGATCTGGATGATCTCTTCCATCACGGCCAGGCCCACCCCCTGGGCGATGCCGCCCTCGATCTGGCCGAGCACACTGAGGGGATTCAAGGCGCGGCCCACGTCTTGCGCGGTGGCGATCTGCACCACTTTGACCAAGCCGAGCTCTGGATCGACGTCGACCACGGCCCGATGGGCCACGAACGCGAAGGCTGTGTGGCAGTTGCCCTGGCCGTTCTGGTCGAGGTCTTCGGTGGGCCGGTGATGGTGCTCGAACGTCTCGTCCAGCTGCAACCCCGCCGTTGCCTGTGTCACCGGAACGCGCAGCTGACCCATGGTGTCGACCACATCGCGTCCGTCGATGGCCAGGCGCAGCGGATCGATGCCGTGCAGATCGCCGACGTGCTGGAACATGCGCTCGCGCACCAGCCGGCAGGCGCCGTCGACCGCGCCGCCGCTCATCCATGTCTGTCGAGAGGCCGACGTGGAGCCGGCCGAGCCGATGGTGGTGTCGATCGGTTCCAGCACGACCTCGTCGACGCCCAGCACCGAGCGAGCGATCTGCGCAGCCAAGGTGACGAACCCCTGGCCCACTTCGCTGGTGGCAAACTTCAGCGAGGCAACGCCGTCGGCCAGCCGACATCGGGCCGTGGAGTAATCGTCGAAGCCCTCGGAGTACATGAGGTTCTTGATCGACACGCCCCAACCGATGCCGCGACGGATGTGACTGCGATCGGCGGTCAACCCGGCCCCACCCGGCAGGCGCATCGGGTCGCCGTCGTGCCCGCCGACGGGTTCGTCGGGCAGTGGCAGCGCCGCGGTCTCGCGAATGCATCGTTCGACCGGCGCAACGTTGTCGATCGGTTGCCCAGTGATCAATCGATCGCCTGTGACCATCGCGTTGCGCAGCCGGATCTCGACGGGGTCCAGCCCGCACGCCGCAGCCAGCTTGTCCATCTGCGCCTCGTGAGCGAAGCAGGCCTGCACCACGCCGAACCCGCGCATGGCACCGCACGGCAGGTTGTTGGTGCGCACGGCCCATCCCTCGACCCGCGCGTTCGCGCATCTGTACGGACCCTGCGCATGAGTGATGGCATTCAGCAACACCGCCGACGAGGTCGAGGCGTACGCGCCACCGTCCAGCACGAAGCGCGCCTGCACCGAGACGATCTGGCCGTCCGCCGTGGCGCAGTGGCGCATCCAGATGCGCGCCGGATGGCGGTGGACGTGGCCGAGGAAGCTCTCTTCACGGCTGTAGGCGACGCGAACGGGCCGACCGGTGCGGAGCGCCAGCAAGCACGTGTGCACCTGCAGGCTGATGTCTTCGCGGGCACCGAACGCGCCACCCACCCCGCCCAACGTCAGCCGAACTGCGTCGTCGGGCAGCCCCAGGCACGCAGCGATCTGGTGCCGATCCTCGTGCAGCCACTGGGTGGCCACGAACAGTTCGACGCCTGCGCCGCCGGGGTCCGGAACGGCCAGCGCGGCCTCGAGCCCCAGAAACGCCTGATCTTGCATGCCGATCTGGTACTCGCCCTCAACGACGATGGCAGCGATGGCGTCGGGGTCGCCACAAATGATGCGCTGGTGGCGGATGACGTTGCCGTCGGGATGAATCGGTGCGTGGGTGCCATCGATCGCGTGCTGCGGGTCGATCAACGGCTCGAGCACCTCGTAGTGCACCACGATGGCGGCCAACGCGCGCCGACAGGTCTCGGGATGATTCGCTGCAACCGCGGCCACCGGTTCGCCGACGAACCGCACCACGTCGCGGGCGAACACTGGCTGATCCTGAGAGATCAGGCCGTACGTGGCCACGCCCGGAACGTCGTCGGCCGTGATGATGGCCTGCACGCCATCGATGCGCCATGCGGCCGACAGGTCGATGCCGATGATTCGGGCGTAGGGGTGCGGCGATCGCAGCGTGGCGCCCCACAGAAACCCATCGGCCGACAGGTCGCTCGAGAAGGCGAACGTGCCTTGCACCTTGGCGATGCCGTCGGGGCGCACCGGGCTGTCACCCAACCGCCCGGTGACCGGCGTGACGATCGTCTCGACCGGCGTGCTCATGACCTGATCCTCACGAGCCGGTCTCGCGTCGCGACACTGCCACTTGCTGCACGGCCTCGATGATTCGGCCATAGCCGGTGCAACGGCATACGTTGCCCGACAACTGTTCGCGGATCTCGTACTCGGTGGGCCGGGCACTGCGCTGCAGCAGCGAGTGCGCGGCCATGATCAACCCAGGCGTACAGAACCCGCATTGCACGGCACCGGCATCGACGAACGCCTGCTGCACATCGCTGGGCGAGCCCACGGGGGCGACTCCTTCGATGGTCACGATGGTCTGGCCGGTGGCGGCGGCGGCAAGCACCAGGCAGCTGCACACCAGTTCGTCGTCGATCAGCACGCTGCAACTGCCGCACTCGCCTTGCTCGCACGCGCCCTTGCTGCCCAACAGGCCCAGCCGCTCGCGCAGCACGAACAGCAGGCTCTCACCGACCCAGGCGTCGGTCACCGGCCGATCGTCGCCGTTCACGTGCAGCCGATACTGCAGGTTCGTACCGATGGGTGCAGCGGGGACCTGGCTCATGACGCCGTACTCGCGCTCTCGACGGGGAACGCCCGCCGCAACAGGCGCGCCGCCAACACCTGAATGGCACGGCGGCGATAGGCGGCCGTGGAGCGGTGGTCGTCGATGGGTCGAGCAGCCGCAGCCGCAAGCGTTGCGAACTGCGTGACGACGCCCTCCGATGCCCCCCCGGCCTGCCAGTCGACCGCCCCTGCCGCGAACTGCTCGGCGTCGACGGCCCGAATGATGACCGGGCCCACCGAACCCAATGCCAGACGAATGGACCGTTGGGGTGCGTGGACCGCCAGGCACGCGCTGGCGGTGGCGATGACCATCGCGTTGCGCACGCCCACCTTGCTGTAGCCCTGCCAACCCTGCAGCACGGGCACGGTGACGCCGGTGATCAACTCCCCCGCCGTTCGTGCCGTTCGCTTCGGCCCGACCATGAACTCCGCGAACGGCAGCGTCCGCTCAC
>JANNFQ010000353.1:0-5345 GCA_031380045.1 Acidimicrobiaceae bacterium | reverse complement strand
TCGTGCTGACCGGCAGCGACGAAGGCTGCCGACGAGCGGTGATGCACGCCGCGATACAACACGTCGAACGCGACGGCCACCTGATCGTGCTCCACGGGGCCGTGCAGCCGGTGCCCGCTGGCGGATTCTGGGCCGACGATCTCCGCCTTCTCGGGTCATACCCTCTGACGACGGCGACGCTGTCGCTCTTTCGTCGCGGCGACCGAACCACGGTGCACGACCTGCTGTTCGAGGCCCGCGCCACCATTACCAGAGTGTCGCCCCGCCGGCTCGCCGAACGGATGCAGGCGGCAGACGGCACGCTGGTTCTCGACACTCGTGCGCACTCCGATCGTGAACGATTCGGCGTCATCCCCGGCGCAATCCACGTACCGCGAACAGTTGTCGAGTGGCGCTTCGACCCAGCAAACGGGTATCTGCACCCCTCGATGCGATCGTTCGATCAACCGCTGGTGCTGGTGTGCGACTGCGGCTACAGCTCCTCGTTGGCAGCGGCCAACCTGGTTCGGCTGGGCTTCGCCAATGTCGCCGACCTGATCGGTGGACACACGGCATGGGCCGCCGCCGGGCTGCCGGTCACCCGACCGGACCGCTGGCACGTGGACGCACTCGGCTTCAACGAGACCGGCTTCAACGAGCTGCCGTAAGCGCCGCGTACGAGTGCTCGATCGCGTCGACAAGCAACTCGCGTACACGCGACACGTTCGAACGCATCATCGCGAACACAGCCTCCATGGTCACTGGCTGATGGCCATCGACACCTGCGTCGTAGTCGGTCACCAACGCCACCGACGCGAATCGAACTCCCATCTCGGCAGCCAGAACGGCCTCGGGATAGCCGGTCATGTTCACCACGTGCCAGCCCATCGAACGGAACCACGTGCTTTCGGCTCGGGTCGAAAAACGCGGACCGTTGATGACGACCATGGTGCCGCCGTCCACCACCCGCGCGCCCGCGCGCGCACCCGCGGCTACGAGTTCCGCGCGTAGACCCGCGTCGTACGGGTCGGCGAACGCCTGGTGATGCACGAGCCCCTCGGTGCCCGGTTGGCCGGCTGGTCCGCCGACATCGTGGAACGTGTCAGGTCGGCCCCATGTGCGATCGATGACCTGGTCGACAACCACCAGCTGGCCCGGGTGGATGTCGGGTTGCAGCGAGCCGGCCGAGCACGGTGCGACGATCGCGCGGACGCCCACCGAGTGCATCGCCCACATGTTGGCCCGGTAGGGCACACGGTGCGCGGCGAACTGATGGTTGCGACCATGACGTGCCATGAAAGCCACAGGGTTTCCCGCCACCGAACCAACAACGACCGGACCCGCCGGGGCACCAAACGGCGTGTCCACCACGATCTCGACAGCGTCGTCCAGAAACTCGTAGAAGCCAGAGCCGCCAAAAACACCCAACGGCACCTGTTGATCGTTCGTCATGCTGTGTTCATAGCATCGTGAACCGAAACCGCAAGGCGACAACGACCCAGACAGGTGGACCAGTCACCGCTCCTCGTTCACGAAGCGCTGGACCAGCACGAGATCAAGCCAGCGGTCGAACTTGCGACCGATCTGAGGCATCCGTGCGACCTCGGTGAATCCCAGCCGCTCGTGGAAACGGATTGACGCAGTGTTCCCGCCGTCGATGCCACCGACCATCACGTGCAGCCCCGACTCTTTCGCCCGCTCGATCAGTGCTCCGAGCAGCGCGCGGCCGATGCCGACTCCCCAGTGCGACTCAGTGACGTGAACCGTGTGCTCGACCGTGAACCGGTAGCCCGGCCATTTCCCGTCGCCCCGGAAGCTCTCGTACGACGTGAACCCTACGACCGCGTTGCCGGCGTCGGCCACGAGGACCGGGTGGCCCCGTTGCTGCTGGCCGGCGAACCACGCGAGTCGTTCGTCGAGGGTCTGCAGTGTCTCGGTCCACGCGCCGGTGGTGGTGCGAATGAGCGTGTTGTACAAGTCGCATACCACCGCCATGTCGGCTTCGGCGGCGTCGCGGACGATCATCGTCGCCTGACGGTCGGTCGAGCCGCCAACGGCATGCCGGCGATGAGTGATCGCAGGCCGAACTCGAAGTGGGCGTCGAACTGCGCCGTGGTGTAGTACGGGGCCAGCGCGTTGAGGCGGTCGAGCGGACGCGACGCGCCAGCCGCGCTCAGAGTCCGGCGCACGACACCGGCCGTGCGAACGGCGCGCTCGGCTTCGCAGCGCATGAGCACGTAGGTGAACACGGCATTGGTGACAGCCACCGCCTCGAATCCGTCGAGCCCCTGTTCGCCCACGAGCCCGAGCAGGTCGTCGATCCGTTCGAGCATGGCGGGCGACTCGAACCACATCGTGAGCAGATGTCCGGCCACGCCCGGGTATCGGCCGAGGTGGTGGTGGAGGCGGCGCGCCCATTCGGCCAAGTCGGCACCTACATCACCCGTTGACTCGACGGATGGCGACCGTCGAACGATGGTCTCGACGACTGCAGCCTTCAGCGATTCGCTGCCACCGGCGTGGCGATACAGCGCCATCGGCGTCACGCCCAGTTCGCTTGCCACGACGCGCAGCGACAACCTTGCCCATCCCACGCGCTCGACCAGTGAAACGCCTGCCTCGACGACCGAGTCGGTCGACAGCAGCGCACTCACATCGTCAGTATACACATGTATACGCCTCGTGCCGCCAACTCGACCGACTCGGCTACCGGCCGATCGCTTTGGCTGACACCGTTCCCGGCCGGCCGTCCCGGGCCGAGTTGGCCCGCATCGTCATGGTGTTCCGGGAGGACGGCCGGCGGTCACAGCTCGTCCAACTCGTCCCACAAGGCTTCGGGTATCGCCA
Organism: Acidimicrobiaceae bacterium; assembly: GCA_031380045.1. Lineage (GTDB taxonomy): Bacteria > Actinomycetota > Acidimicrobiia > Acidimicrobiales > Ilumatobacteraceae > VFMC01. Next base: position 2,519 of record JANNFQ010000353.1, on the reverse strand, counting down.
CCCGAGCATCGGCTATGTCCGCTTCCACCTCTTCGCGGGATCGGGCCCCGACCACCACGGATGTCACCGCTCGGTGCCGCAGGGCGAACTGCAGCGCGGCCGCGGGAAGGCCAACACGCACCTCGAGCGTGGCTGCGTCGAACCACTGCAGGTCGTCGAGAATGACGCAAACCGGCTGTTGCTCGGCGGCGCGGTCGACCCACCAGGTCTTTCCCGCACCCCTCGACCCATACAGCCCCAGCGCACTGGCCTGCCCCCCGGCGGCCGCGTCGAGCGTTTGCGCCAGACGCTGGTCGACCGTCTCCGATGGCATCGCTGGCGACGCTACCCGAGGCCCGCGATGACCACGGGAGTGGGGGCGGGCTGCGCGTGACGTGCGGAGACTCCGCGGATGCGGCGAGCCCACTTGGACTGCGCGCCGCTGAGAGGTGTCAGCGCCTGTTGGTCAACGGTGCCGTTCCCGACATCTCGTCCATCGGCATCGGCTTGTCGGGGTGATTGAGCCCGGGTGCCAGACCGGCAGCGAACGCAACCGCGATCGCGAACAAGATCGCGCCGACACCGACGGCTCGGGCGAGGTGTTCGCCATAACGCCAACGCTTCTCGAGCGCGATCAGGACAGCCAGGCCGAGCATCACCGGGAGGTTCATCACTCCGACAACGACCAATCCAACCATCAACATCCAGCAGCATCCGATGCACAACAAGCCGTGGTGGGAGCCGGCGCGCAGATCGCGAGTCGTTCCCTTGTAGTTGGCGTACGTCAGGAGGTGGCCGATCGGGCTGCGACAGTGACGGAGGCACCAGCGCTTCATCGGCGTCAGCTGATACACGCCGCACCCGGCCAACGCCACCACCGCCACGCCGTGGGCTGTGCCCGGGCGTTCTTGCGCCAACTCGTCGAAGAGCGAAGCGAGCCCGAACGCGACCACCCCAGTCGAGGCCCACGCCAACACGTAACCGGCGCCGAACATCACGAGTCGACCAGGTCGATGCTGGACGCTTCGGGCGTACAACGAAACGAGCGGAGCGACCGTCGGCAGCATCATCGCCGCCATCATCAGCGTCCACATCACCAGGAACCCAACGGAGCTCAACCCCATCGTTCCGGGCCCGGCGGCCATCCCCATGTCCGTCGCCCAGGCGACGAAGGCGATCCAGGCCAACAGCCCAAGACCGAATGTGACACCGACGGCGGCGCTCGTTCTGCGGCGAGTCCCTTCGCCGACAGCGACAGTCACATCGTCACGCCGCCCAGGAGAACGGAGCCGTGAACCCGCTGCGGTTCTCCCCGGTGTACTGCATGCCGAACAGCGACCAGGTGACCGACTCCCCGGGCGTCACGGTCAGTACCGGACCGGCAGGATGCGCGACGATCCCGGTCAGGGTGACGGCATCGGCCCCATCCGGGCCACGCTCGGTCGTCCCCGTCAGTTCGGACGATTCTCCCACTCGAAGGGACCACCGGCTCGACGTGCGGTCAAGGTCGATCCGTGCCCGCTCGGCGCCGACGAAGTCGGTGATGAGCGGCGCCAGACCCGCCATCGGTCCGCCGAGTTGGCCGGCGAACACGCTGGTGAGCGCGCTGATCTGTTCGTCCGACGCGTGCTCGTCAACGAGCAGTCCGACTTGCCAGTTTCCGTCCGTCATCATCTTCGGCGTCGAGATCGCCAACACGACCGTGAGGTCAGCAACATCCAAGCCGTCGATCTGGCCGCTGTCGACGTGGAAGGCGAGCACCGCCTTGCAGTAATCGTTGGTGGCTTCTCGGGTAAGATTCGACCACGTGCACGGACAGATCGCCTCGCACGAACAGTTCTCGACGTACTGGCCGTTCAACTCCCACGCCATCGCGGTGCCTCCATCTCTTGAGCCGACTCAGCATGCGCCCGCTCGTGTGGGCCGTCAAGACGGCTCACACTCCCGATCAGATCCTCTTCGGCCGCCCAGATATCGGCACGACCCGTGAAGATCAGCAGATCTGCCCACGAGACCTTCTGACCGTACTTCTGCTTGATCGGCCACAGCAGCCGGCGCGCCTTGTCGAGGTTGACGTTGTCGGGCCAACTGTTGAGTGGGGCGAAGCGCTGTACGCCGGTCCCCCCACCACCCCTGCCATCAGCGATGCGATACGTGCGAGCAGCGTGCCATGTCATCCTGATGAAGAACGGTCCGTAATGTCCGTAGTCGGCCGTCCACCAGTCCCGCGTCCCTCCTGGGGTCCACTCCGACTCGGCAGTGAACCGACCGTGGCGCCGTGGGTTGGTCGGCCGGCCGGCCTCGTCGGCCTCGTCGGCCTCTTTCAATCGCGGAGCTCGAGGCGTATTGTTTGGCGTTGACTGCCGGGCTGGTCCTTTCGCCCGCATGAGGAGGAACCATGACGCTCGAACTGACGGGCGACTCGGTCGAGGCGCTTCGCGCGCAGTTCTCCGGGGTGCTGCTCTGCCCCGATGATGTCGGCTACGACGACGCACGGGCCGTGCACAACGGGGTGGTCGACAAGCGCCCGGCGCTGGTCG
>JANNFQ010000348.1:0-2792 GCA_031380045.1 Acidimicrobiaceae bacterium | reverse complement strand
GGGGGTGGGGTGGGGGTGTGGGGGACGCCCACCCCCACACCACCAGCTGTGGGTGTTACGAGCCGGCGAGCACCGTGCCGGGGAAGTACCCGGAGATGTCAGCGACCAGATGTGTGTCGTTCGAGGTGAAGATGCACACTCGACCGCCCTGTCCGACCTTGGCAGCGACCAAGTTCGGCGTGGTGACTCCGGTGAGGTTGATGTTCGAGGCCAACGGCCGCGGCGAGCCGCAGGCGTAGACCGTGACGAACCCGTCGGTGGCGCTCTCGGTCGCCGTCAGGTTCAACAACACGGTGCCGGCATCACCAGGAATCTGTGATGTGCCGAAGCCCGTCACCTTCAACTCGATGGTCTGGCCGGCAATGGGCTTTGTGCCCGAGTAGTTGATCCGACCATCGGCAGCTCGGGTCTCGAGCACTCGCTCGGGCACCGTTGCGACGAAGGTCGAGGCCGCAGGCGCGTAACCCTGAAGGTCGGCAATGACGTCGGTGCCCTTGCTGACGAACAGGCACACGTTGCCGCCCGTTCCGATCTTCGCCGCCACCAGGTTTGCCCTGACGACACCTGCGATCAGGTTGACGTTCGAGGTGTTCGGACGCGGCGAGCCACATGGGTACACCGTGATCCATCCAGCGTCCGAACTGTTCACGGCCGTCACGTTCAGGAAGACGGCCTTGGCGTCGTTCGGCACCAGGGTGGTACCGACGCCGGTGACGTCCAGTGTGATGACCTGACCGTCGGTCGGCTTGGCGCCGACGTAGCCCTTCTGGCCACCTGCCTCGGTGGTCCGGGTCTCGAGCAGACGCTCGGGCTGACTCGGGACGTAGGCAGCAGTCAACGGGTGATAGCCGGTGACATCAGCGAACAGGTCCGTGGACGTGTTGGTGTAGATGCACACCTTGCCACCGGTGCCGATTCGTGCGGCGACCAGGTTGTGGGTGATGGTGCCCGCCAACGGGTTGAAGCTGGAGGCCGTCGGTCGCGTCGTCCCACATGGGTAGACGGTGACGAAACCATCGGCCGCAGTGTTCAATGCGGTGACGTTCAGAAACGCTGTGGTCGCATCACTGGGGATCATCGATCCGGCCACGCCGGTCACCTGCAACTCGATCACTTGGCCGACAGTGGGCTTGGCACCGGAGTAGCCCCGCTGACCACCCTGGTCGGTACGGGTCTCGAGCAAGCGTGCCGGGTCGACCGACACGAACTCGGGCGCACGAGGGGTGCGATCGACGCCCAGGTTCACGCCGTCCGTGTGTGGCAGTGCCACGTACGGGAACGTGGTGCTGAAGGCACGGTCGTTGCGATCGACCGAGTCGATGGTGGCGAGACCAGCAACCAGGACGCCCGACTGCGCAGCACCCTCGACTGCCTGGATGGCGATATCGACGACATCGTCGGTCAGGCGACGACCGTTCGGGAAGCCCTGGACATCACCTGCCAGCACACCCATCCGGTTGGGATTGGCCGCCGGGGCGATGCTCATGTTCAATCGCAGCATCTCTGACGGCTGGAAGGGCGTCGCGCCCCGTCCGGCCGCAGTGTTGACACCGGCGTTGAGGTCCTGCGAGTTCAAGTCGACGTTCAGCACGACGGCTGGATCGCCGTCAGCACCTCGGTTGGCCTTGCTGATGCCCTGCAGGAAGATCTCGAACAGGTCATTGCGGTTGGTCGGCGGGGCCGGCACACCGTAGATGCCCTGGATCAGCTTCGGCAGGATCGGGTCGAGCACCTTGTCGACCACGGCTGGAATGGTCGCATCCAGGTGGGGCGGCAGGGTGTTGAAGGCGTCCTTCAGTGCCAGCGGGATGACCACCTCGTTGACCAGCGGATTGCCCAGTCGCGAGACCTGGACGAAGTTGTTGTCGGGCGTGCCTGGCGCATCTGCGACCTGCGCACTGCGACGATCGGTGGTGCTCCAGATCCCGATGACCGGGTTGTTGGTGGCATTGCTATTGATCGCCACTGCGTTCTTCGGAACCTGCAGCGCAATGGTGTTCACGTTGTAGCTCGCCAGCGTGTCCTGGCCAACCTCTGAAGCGTTGCCGCCGTAGAGCAGGTCGAACACGCGCAGGTCGAGGAAGAACGAATCGTCGGCCTGGCCTGCATACGACTTCCCGCCGTTGCCGGGCAGGTTGTAGGTGGCCTGCGAACGGAGCACCCCGTAGTCGGGCGTCGATGCTGGGCCAACGAGCGACGGCGCAGCAATCGGATCTCCGGGGCTGTTGTCTCCATCGCCGTCGCCTAGAAGCGTGGTAGTGACGCCGCTCCCGTTGGTCACGGTGAGGTCGTACGTCTGATACACGTTCAGGTCCGGATCGTTCAACGAGGAGATCGGGCCGGTGTTGTTCAGGAACTGCTGGGCGCCATCGCGAACGACGGTGTCGAAGATCCAGGTGTAGGTCAGGTCGGGCAACGCGTCGCCGTCGTTGTCGATCTTGATGTTGTACCGAGTGTCGTCGGCCCACGTATAGAAGTTGGGACCGCCATTCGGCTCCTCGAACGGGATCCAGTTGGCGATCAGGTTGACCGAGTCTGGCGCGTCCGGACTGACGAACGCGTAGACATCGGTGTTGTCAGCGCGAGGATCGCCGGCGATCAGCGGTGCCTCACGGTGACTTGATGCCCCAGCAGTGAAGGGGCCTACCTGTGTTGCGAATGCGCCGGCGATGAGCGCAAGACCTACGCCGCCCGCCACCCCACTTCGCAACTTCTTGTTCTTCGGCAAAATGCCACGTCTCACTTTTGACCTCCTGGGTCGAGCAACGGTGCGGTTCACGTGTGACGAACCA
>JANNFQ010000250.1:0-3005 GCA_031380045.1 Acidimicrobiaceae bacterium | reverse complement strand
CTCCGAGGCATAGGGCTACGCGGCATGCTGCATCCGCTTCTCGACACCACGGATCTGCAACAACGACAGCACCAGCAACACGACGAACAGCAGCACCGCGACGGCTGCCTGCAGACCGTTGTTCGACTTGATGACCGAGTTCGTGCCGTAGATCAGATAGGTCAGCGATGTGGTGGACCCGGCCGGGCCGCCACCCGTCAGCAGGTCGAACTCGCCGTAGCTCTGGAAGGCTCGGCTGGTCAGCACCACAGCGGCGAACAGCAGCGTGGGCGCCAGCATCGGCACCGTGACGTTGGTGAATCGCGTCCAGCCGCCGGCGCCATCGACGTAGGCACTCTCGTACAGGTCGGCCGGAATGCTCTGCAGCCCTGCCGTGACGACGATGAACGTGAAGCCGAGGTTGGCCCAGATGCTGCTGACCGCCACCGCCCACAGCGCTGTGTCCTGATCGTTCAACAACCCCGGGCTCTTGGCAACGCCGCCGATCCACTCGGCCAGCACGCCCACGTTGGGGTTCAGCAGGAAGAACCACATGACCGAGGCGACGGCCACGCTGGTGGCGACGGTCGACGAGAACACTGTGCGAAAGAACGACATGCCGCGCAGTTGCTTGTCGACCAGAACCGCCAGGCCCACGCCCAGCGCCAGGCCGATGGGCACCGTCATGAGCGCGAACCGGAACGTGACGCCGAACGCTTGCTGGAACTCGCGGCTACGAAACACGTCGATGTACTGATCCCAGCCGTTGCTGCGACAGTTGTTACCGGTGGCATCGCACCGTTGGTGGCCCAGCCAGATCGATCGGCCCAATGGGTACAGGACGAACGCACACAGCACTGCCAGTGACGGGGCCAGCAGCGCTGCGGCCAAGCCGGTGTCGCGCCAGCGCCGGTTCACGTCGACTCCAGATCGAGGCGCTTTCCCGTGGCCGCATCGAACCTGTGCCGATGCTGTGAAGGAACATCCAGCCCGATGACATCCTCGATCTGCGGCGCCACGCGTTCAGCCGACATGCGCACCACGATGCGCGTCTCGCCCAGCCGCGCATGAACCAGCATCTCGTGGCCCAACTGCTCGACCAACTCGACCTGGGCGCGCAGCGCCGAGGTGGCATCGATCTGCACGTGTTCGGGACGGATGCCCACCAGCCGGTCACTCGGCTCGACCAGGCCGGCGGGCAGGATGTTCATGGGCGGCGTACCGATGAACCGGGCGACGAAGACCGATGCAGGCCGTGCATACACGTCGGCAGGTGTGCCGGTCTGCTCGACGCGACCACGGTTCATGACCGCCACCTGCGTTGCCATGGTCATGGCCTCGACCTGATCGTGGGTGACGTAGATGAACGTGGATGACAGCCGACGATGCAATGCGACCAACTCAGAGCGCGTCTCGCTGCGCAGCTTCGCGTCCAGGTTCGACAGGGGTTCGTCCATGCAGAACACAGCGGGATGCCGAACGATGGCGCGGGCCAGCGCCACGCGCTGACGCTGACCACCACTGAGCTGTCCGGGCCGACGCGACAATTGATCGGTGAGACCCAGACTGTCGGCTGCGTCCAATGCCTGCGCCGCACGTTCGGCCTTGGCAACGCCGCGCACCTTCAACGGGAACTCGATGTTGGCCTGGACCGACTTGTGTGGGTACAGCGCGTAGCTCTGGAACACCATCGCTACATCGCGCTCTTTGGGCTCGACGTCGTTGACACGCACGTCGCCGATGTACACGTCGCCGGTCGTCGGAGCCTCGAGCCCGGCGATCACTCGCAGCAGCGTGCTCTTGCCGCAACCCGACGGACCCAGCAGGATCATGAAGGCGTGATCGTCGACCACCAACGAGATGTCATCCACTGCCGTGACGTTCCCGAACGTTTTGGTGATCGACTCCAAGCGCACCTGTGCCACGGCTCGAACAGTAGGCGACGAATGTCTGACAGGCTGTCGAGAACGGGCTGCGCCGTTCGTCATGACCGTGAACCGCACGTGCGGGCCACCAGTTCCTGCCTCGGTCGGGGACACAGCATCAGGAGACACAACACATGCGCTACATGCTGCTCATCTACAGCGATCCATCCGCCTGGGCCAAGCTCGACGCCACACATGGCGAACAGATGATGAAGGAGTACATGGCCTTCACCCAGCGAATCGCTGCCTCGGGCGAACTGGTCGCCGGCGACCCTCTGCAGGGACTGGAGACTGCGACCACCATCCGGGTTCGCGACGGTCGGACCACCAGCACCGACGGCCCGTTTGCCGAGACCAAAGAAGTGCTGGGCGGCTACTACATCGTCGACGTGGTCGACCTGGATCGCGCCTCGGCCTTGGCCGCAGAGATCCCCGATGCGCGCACGGGGTCGGTCGAGGTCAGGCCGATCCAAGAGATGGGCGGCTGACGAGCAGACGCGCTGACTTCGTTGGACATCGACGAGATCGGGCAGTTGTACCGCACGCACGCGGGCCAACTGCTCGGCTCGTTGATGCGCACGTTTCACGACCTGGACCTGTGCGAAGAACTGCTGCAGGAATCGCTGATCGTCGCGATCGAGCGGTGGCCCACCGATGGCACACCCGACCAGCCGGCTGCATGGTTGCTGACCGTGGCCAGGCGACGAGGTGTCGATCGAATCCGTCGAGCTGCTGTGGGCATCGAGAAAACCCGTCTGGCCACGCGTGCGGACGAAGTATTGACCGCACCGGACGACCCGCTGGAACTGCTTGCCGGCGATCCGGCAGGCGGTGTGCGCGACGATCAGCTGCGGCTGGTGTTCCTGTGCTGCCACCCGGCGCTGGCCCCCGAGGCGCAAGTTGCACTGACGTTGCGCGCCGTTGCCGGTCTGGCCACCGACGAGATCGCCCGGGCGTTCCTGCTGGACGAAGCGACCATGGCGCAACGACTGGTGCGCGCCAAGCGCAAGATCAAGATGGCCGGCATTCCCTTCACCATGCCCGACCGAGCGCACGTGGTCGATCGGCTCGAGGTGGTGCTGCATGTGATCTACCTGGTCT